>JBATTL010000516.1:0-5705 GCA_049670525.1 Thiohalocapsa sp.
GCCTCTCGCCCACATACCCACAGACCCTGCAACAAGCTGTTCTATAGAAGAATGAAGAGGTGCGTCACGAGAATTGAGTGCCAATAGTTGACAGGTCAAAACATATCAGCCCGCGGATAGCGGAGAAATCGCAACCGGCGTTGTCATAGGCGAATGGCGAGGTATCCGCGGGGTTATTGCCCGGCGCTGTATTCGGGACCACAAAGTTGCCGCCGCTGCCGTCATTGAGCAGACGGCCCCATTGGCCGGTCAATGGATTGCAGGTCTGATACTCGCTCTTGTTGTTGGTTGACTGATAACGCACCTTGCCGCGCACCGTCACCTTGGTCGTCGGCTGCAGTTTTAGGCCGAAGTCGAGCAGCAGGTTGTCGATTTCGGCATTGGCGCTGTCCCGACTCAGTGCCTGGGTCGTATTCCAGATGTTGTCGGTCGGTACGCCGTTGATGGTGCCGCCGGCGAGCGAAAACTCGGTCGGCGCGATCAGGTCGTCGTCCTGTTTCATCCGGCTCCAGGAAACGACGCCGGTGAAGCGACCCCGGTAGAAATCCGGCATGGAGCGCGCGTACTCGGCGCGCAGGTTGTAGTAGTCGTTGTCCGGGTAGAGATCATAGCGCCCCGCCGTGAAGGTCTGGGGTGGAACGCCGACGATCGTGTTGGTGTTGATGGCGAGGGGGTTCTGGAAGCTCATCGTGTCGATGTTGTTGCGGAACAGCGAGACATGGGCCTCCAGGTTCAGCGCGTTTTTGTCATCGGCATAGCGCAGACCGCCCCGGATCTCGTGGGTGTTGTAGTCGATGGATTCCGGGATCTCGATATTGCCGCCGCCGCCTCCGCCGCCGAAGACCGCGCCGAAGGGCCGGGCGCCGTCGCGGTGTTCGTTGCTATAGGTGCCGTATAAGCGCCAGTTGTTGGTCAGATACTTGTCGATGCGGATCCCTCCGGTGCGCCGGATGACGCTGAGCTCGCTGTCATCCACCGCGTCGATTGCCGCGACGATATTCTGCTGTGTTGCCAGCGGATCGGAAATACCGTTTGTGACGGTGCCCCCCGGAGTGAGGCCGTTGAGGCTCAGATCACCGCTACCGATGCCGCTCCAAAGCGGGCGGTAGGTGTTGGTGAATACATGCGGTGTCTCGTTGTAGAACAGGTTCAGCTTCCAGTCGTTGTAGCGGCCGGCATTCGCACCATAGAACTGATCCCGATAGCCAACTCCGCCGCCGAACAGCTCGAAGAACCTTGCGCGCTTTGGCTGGTTACCGCGGACAACGAAGTTGTTCAGATATGGGCCGGTCTGCAGGTCCTTGTACTGCTGAAACCAGGCGCTGTCCTCGTCACCGGACAGGCTGAGGCCGCCCAATTCCGCCTCGCCTGACCAGACCCAGCCCGAGGAGGTGGTGCGTGTGTCGAGTGGGACTGTCGGCCAGGGATACAGCAGGCCGCTGGGCGAGCGGCGATAGCGCTCGGCATCGAGCCCATCGGGGTCGCGGGCCGGCAGGGTATCGATGGTATTCGGGTTCAGGGCGTTGCCGAGCATGGTGTTACTGGCGACGCCGGTGTCCGCTTGGCTGGTGCCGACGGCACCCAGCAGCAGCAACGCGCTGCCGGCGGGCCAGGCTGAGACGTGGCGGTAATCAATGGGCTTGATCATGGGCGTCGACCTCGTGATCGTTATCTTGTCGTTGCAGCGAACGGGGATGCAGAAACCAGTCGACCTGGGCCGTCAACGCTGCCACCTAGCCCCGGAGGGGTGATTGCTGCCATGGATCTGCGTATGGCAGTTCTGGCAGGATCGCCCGATGACCCGCGCGCTCTGAACGCCTCCGGGCAACAGTGCCGATGCCGCTGTCTGGCTATTGTTGTAGAAGACGCCGGGATGGCCGATGGAGGCGTTGTGGCACTGCTGGCACAGGAAGGGGCGTGCCGTGACCAACAGCTTGTCGTGATTGGAACCGTGCGGCAGATGGCAATTGGAGCAGTTCTCCCGCACCGGGGCGTGCTCCCAGAGGAAGGGTCCGCGCTTCTCGGCGTGGCATTCGTAACAGACCTGATTGACGCTGTCGGCCTTGAGCATCGGCGGCGTCGGCGAGCCGTGGGGGTTGTGGCAGTCGGCACAGCTCATCTTGCCTTCCGGCAATGGCATATGAGAGCGCTTCTGGAAATCCGCGCGTTGCTGCGCATGACAGCTGTAGCAGGTCTTCGAGATGCTCTCCTTGCTCAACGCACCGGTGAAGGAGTCCTTGACCATCGGATTGTGGCAATCGCTGCAGGCGACCTGATTGATCTCGTGGACCGAATTGGCCCAGTGCAACCGTTGCCCGCCGTCATGGCAGCTCAGACATTGCGCATTCTGCGTCGCGACCGGTGTGCCCCAATTTCGCGTGAAGCCGATGATCAGCTCCTTGTCCCAGGTCTCTTCGGCATGGCGCGAACCCGGTCCGTGGCAGGCCTCGCAGACTTGGCCTTGTACCGGTCCGCGCGGATTTTGGCGAAAGGTCTTTGCATGCAGCGTATGGCTGAAATGCTTGTCCACGTGCTCATGGCATTCGAGACAAACCTTCTCGCCGACATAGACGGCATCGATCGCCTTCAATTGGTCGACCGGTGTTGCGGGATTGGTCCGCTCGCTGGTCGGCGAGCAGGCCAGGATCAGCAATGCCGGCAGCAGGGCGATGGCGACGGCTAGGACAGGGCGCCAAAGGTAATAAGTGCGAAATAGGCGGCTCAAGGATGTGGCGCCCGAATCTATTATTCTCGTCATCGTATTCTCGTCATCGCAATGGCCTCAATCAACGAACAGCAGCACGGCACGGCCGGGGATGGCAGCAGTCGTCGCACCGATGCTAGGCATCGACGAACGCGGTGCCGGACCGACGAGACCGTTGCGGGCAAAAAAAAGGCTCGATGGCGTGTTTAGGCCCTCGATGCCCTTCCATTGAGCCGCCATCGGGCAAGTGGATGCGCTGGTGGCGCTATGCGCGCTGTGCCCCCTATGCCACCGGGCATCCTCCACTGGTCCAATCCATGCGCCACATCTTGTCGTCGAATGGCGACCCGGAGATCGGCCGCCTCGATGCTTATTGTTGATGCTGATCGGCTTGGTCAGATGGCGCAGCGGCAGTTTCGCAAAGGGGTGTCCAAATGTATTGCCCGGGAGCGACGTCGAACTTGTCTCCGAGTGACGTCGGTAGGCATTGGCGACGAATGGAAGCCACGGCGATGCCGATGCGTTCCACCCATGGAGTGCATCAGCTCGGAATCGAAGGACGGGGACTATTGGGTTTCTGCGCTTTGAACGAATTAAGGTCGTTGAAAACGGCGGGCCATCCGCGGCCCGTGCGGTAGACCTTTAGCTAGCGGGAGTTGAGGATGGGGATGGATGCGCCAGATTGACTCGATGAATTCACCGTCGGCAGCCGATTGATCGACTGCACATGGCGGGGATCAATGATCGCCGGGGGTGTGGCGTCTGGCCTCGCGTGGGGAGAGACCGAATTGACGGCGAAAGGCACGACTGAAGTGAGCTTGGTCGTTGAAGCCCCAGGCATAGGCGACGTCGCTCAGCGACCGCTTGCCCGCTCGATCCTGGATCAGCTCGCGATAGCAGTTTTCCAGCCGTTGCGCCCAAATCCAGCGCATCAGTGACATGGTTTCGCCGACGAAAAGTCGATGCACCTGACGGGTCGACAGCGCCACTTTGGCCGCAATCCACTCGACGTTAAGCTCCGGATTGCGCAGGTGTTGTTCGGCGACGCGCTTGACCCGATCACGCTGTTGCAGCGAGCGCTTGATACAGCCGCTGTCGTCCGGTGCCGCGAAACAGACCAGCGCGCCGGCCAGGTCGATGATCGCGTCTGCGACGGTCTCGCTCGCGAGTTGGTCGATCGACTCCCGCCAGCGTGTCAGCGACTGCACCGCGTCTAAAAACACCGCGGGTACGCCGCCACCGACCGGAACGGGACGCACCATCGCCGTTCGCCAATAGGGGAAACGTTGAGCGACCTCGGCCTCGGGTAAGTTCACCAGCATCAGTCTGCCCTCGCCGAGGGTCGCCCGTGCCGGGCGCGTCGCCCGCAGTATGCAGAGGTCGCCAGCGGTGAGGCTGACGCGTCGCCCACCCTGCGCGATGATCGCCGCCCCGCTGACCTGTATCCAAACCGTCACCATCGCCCCGGCGGCAGCACCGCCGTCGGCGGCGAGGGTGACCGCGTTGGTGGTGACATCCGCGATCTCGATTCGGCCGAGGCTACGGACTTCGAAGGAGACGCGCAGCGCGGCGCCAATCGCTGTCGCGGCCGTGCAACTGGCCAATGTCGAGCGCTCCAGGCCGTCGACGAGGCTGGCGCAGTGCAAGTCGGTCTCGGCAGTCTGCTGGGAGACCGCTAGCGTCGGAGGTTGGCTTGATGCCGCGCTTATTGGAACAAGTGTGCGTGCGTTCGCCGGGAGCTTCTTGGACATACGTCACCGATGCCGTCTGACCCTTTGTTCCCTATCATCTAGCCAGCAGGATTGAGGATTGTCAATGTCCTTACAAAAATTGGCACTTAGTATCTAGTTGATCAGTAAGTCATTATTTGCTGTGTTACTGGGATGACTCGCGCTCTTGGCTAAGGTCCCGTTGCTAGTCCAACAGCGCGCCGACGCAGACATCAACCCGGCCGGACAGGATCAGGCCGACCAGGTTCAGCGACAGTCCGGCGTTGCGTTCATGTTCGAACCCTGTCCCTGCGACCGACCGGTCTTCGTGATTCCAGCCCTGTCGCTGACGGTCAAAGGATTTGACTCAGGAACAGGCGGGTCCGGTCGTGGCGTGGGTGCTCGAAAAACGTCTCGGGTGCGGCCTCCTCGACGATCTCGCCGCGGTCCATGAAGATCTCCCGGTCCGCGACCGTGCGGGCGAACCCCATCTCGTGCGTGACGCAGAGCATAGTCATGCCCTCCTGGGCCAGCTCGACCATCACATCGAGCACCTCCTTGATCATCTCTGGGTCCAGCGCGGAGGTCGGCTCGTCGAGCAGCATCGCCCGCGGGTTCATGCACAGGCTGCGCGCGATGGCGATACGCTGTTGCTGACCGCCGGATAGCTGCCCCGGATACTTGTCCGCCTGCTCCGGAATGTGCACCCGCTCCAGGTACTCCCGCGCGGCACGCTCCGCCTCCCGGCGCGGCTGGCGACGCACCCAGATTGGCGCCAGGCAGCAATTCTCCAACACCGTCAGATGCGGAAACAGATTGAACTGGTGCAACACCATGCCGACCTCGCTACGCACCTGCTCGATGTGCTTGATGTCCTCGTTCAGCTCAACGCCGTCGACAAGGATACGACTCTGTTGATGGTTTTCGAGGTGGTTGATGCAGCGGATCAGTGTCGACTTGCCCGAGCCGGAGGGACCGCAGATGACAATCCGTTCACCGCGCTTGACGGTCAGGTCGATACCCTTAGAGCAACTGGAAGTCGCCGAACCACTTGTGCGGGTCGGACATCTCGATCATGACCGTCGCATTGACAGCGCTCGGGCTTGGGTCTGATTCGCTCATCGGTCTATCCGGTTTCTGCGGTGTATCTTGGGCATGCTGGCTGAGGTTGCCGGAGGACGCGCCTTGCGGCCACGACGCGGTGCGCTCCCCGCGGCTCCGGTTCGACGGCTGATCGGGTTTCTGCAGTTGTTAGGAGGTATTGATCATGTGGGGCAGAATTGCCGTAGCGC
>JBATTL010000517.1:0-3428 GCA_049670525.1 Thiohalocapsa sp.
CACCACGAGTGGATCGGCAACGTCAAGCCGAATTTGATGGCCAACAACACCCTCAAATATCGCTCTCTGGAGCCGGAGATCCGCGAACAACGTCGGGAGGAATGGAACCGGCCGGTGCTTTGGCCTCTCGGTGCCTTGGCGCTAATTCTTGCCGTCGGCGCGCTGCCGGCGATTTTTGTTGCGCGCCG
The DNA here is from genome assembly GCA_049670525.1 of Thiohalocapsa sp. Taxonomy (GTDB): domain Bacteria; phylum Pseudomonadota; class Gammaproteobacteria; order Chromatiales; family Chromatiaceae; genus Thiohalocapsa. The sequence goes on from JBATTL010000517.1 coordinate 189, forward strand.
CCGGGAACGGAGCAGGGCCCTGTGATCGCCTATGTCATCCGACGACTGCTGTATGCGTTGCCGATTTTGATTGGGGTCAACTTGATCACATTCGTGCTGTTCTTTGTCGTCAACTCGCCCGACGACATGGCGCGCATGCAACTTGGCGACAAGCGTGTGACCCAGGAAGCCATCGACAGCTGGAAGGCCGAACACGGCTACGACCGGCCGCTGCTCTATAACGATGACGCAGCTGGGCTAGATAGAATCACCGACACCATCTTTTTTCAGAAATCCGTCAAGCTCTTCGCATTCGAATTCGGCTCCTCGGACAGTGGACGGGATATCGGATATGACATCGCTCAACGCATGTGGCCAAGTCTGGCGATCGCGCTGCCGGTCCTGATCGCCGGGCTCGCGATCAACATCAGCTACGCGCTGATGATCATTTTTTTTCGTGCCACCTATATCGATTTCAGCAGTGTGATCCTGCTGGTCGCGATGATGTCGATCTCGGGGCTGTTCTACATCATCGGTGGTCAGTTCCTGATCGGCAAGCTGTTCCACTTGGTCCCGATCTCGGGATATGACACTGGTCTTGAAGCAGCAAAGTTTCTGGTCTTGCCTGTCATCGTTGGCGTCGTCGGCGGAATCGGCACCGGCACCCGGCTCTATCGGACGTTTTTTCTCGAAGAGGTCAATCGCGACTATGTCCGCACGGCGCGCGCCAAGGGTCTGCCTGAACGCGTGGTCTTGTTCCGCCACGTGCTGAAGAACGCGATGATCCCGATCCTAACCGGCGTGGTGGCAGTCCTGCCGTTGTTGTTCATGGGGGCGCTGATTACCGAATCGTTCTTTGGCGTGCCCGGCCTCGGCAGCTATACCATTGATGCCATCAACCGGCAGGACTTCTCCATCGTTCGTGCAATGGTATTTCTGGGCTCGGTGCTTTATATCCTGGGCCTGATTCTCACCGACATCTCCTACACCATGGTCGACCCCAGGGTGCGGTTGTCATGATGCCGGTCTTACTCACGACGGACGCGTTGATCTTCGTGCTCATCGCGGTCGCCCTCGGCTTCGGTGTCTATGCGGCTCGCCATGAGTATTTGCGTGGCCCCTGGCGCAGCGTCGGGCGCTCCAAGGTGGGTGTCGCGGCGCTTGTGATTATCAGCTTTTACCTGTTCATCGGGCTGCTCGACTCGTTGCACTTTCATCCGCGTATCGAGCCGGCGGCCGTGGTGGCCAACGAATCCGCCGCCGATTCCTCCACGAACGCCAGCGCGGACCAAGACATAATCCGGTCCGACGCCAAATACTCGACCCAAGTACTGTCGGTGTTGGATCTGTGGCTGACGGGTCTGCGCGAGCGCCAGGAAAAGACGTTCTCGGCGCCGTTTTCGACTCACCTTTTCGTCAAGGAGCCCGTCGAGCAGCCGGATGGGAGCGTCGTACGTGCCTATCCGCGTCTGATTCACGGCGGTGCGCACTTGGAGAACCCGGGCACCCGCGACCTGGACCTGTTGCTCCGAGGACTGCTCGGTCTGATCAAAGGACTGGCCGTCTGGATGGCGTTGGCGGCCGGACTGATCTGGTGGTTGGCACGGCGCAGGGGAGAAGCCTTCAGTGCAGCCGCCGAATCGGTTCGGCACGGGCGTACCGGTGTGCCTTGGCGGGTCATGCTGATCACGCTGGCGCTGATGCTGACGCTCTCCTTCGTCGCCGCCGAACTGGCTGCCACGTACCACATCCTGGGCACCGACAAGGTTGGTGAGGATGTGTTCTATCAGAGCCTGAAGAGCATCCGCACCGGTCTTGTCATCGGCACGCTGACCACATTGGTGATGCTACCCGCCGCGGTGATTCTCGGCATCATGGCGGGCTACTTCCGTGGTCTGACCGACGACATCATTCAGTATGTCTACACCACGCTGAACTCGATTCCCGGGGTGCTCCTGATCGCCGCGGCCATCCTGATGCTGCAGGTCTACATGACCAACAACGCCGAGCAGTTCGAGAGTCTGGTGCAGCGTGCCGATCTGCGCCTGCTGTTTCTGTGCATCATATTGGGCGTCACGAGCTGGACCGGATTGTGCCGGCTGCTGCGCGGCGAGTCGTTGAAGCTGCGGGAGGCTGACTACGTCCAGGCATCGGTTGCCCTGGGCGTCCGCCATTCGACCATCATAGGCCGGCACATACTGCCAAATGTGCTGCACATCGTCATGATCACCGTGGTGCTCGACTTCAGTGGTCTCGTGCTGGCCGAGGCGGTGCTGTCCTACGTCAATATCGGTGTCGATCCGACCATGAACAGTTGGGGAAACATGATCAATAGTGCGCGTCTGGAATTGGCGCGGGATCCTATTGTCTGGTGGTCCCTGGCGGCGGCCTTCGTCTTCATGTTCACGCTGGTGCTTGCGGCCAATCTCTTCGCGGACGTGGTGCGTGACGCCTTCGATCCGCGCCTGCGGAGTGTCCGATGAGCGATGTGCTTCTCAAGGTCGAGAATCTGACCACCGAGCTTGGGGTTCGACGCCGCGGCGAAGATGGTCGTGGGCCAATTCGGGTCTGTGATGCTGTTGGCTTCGAGATTCGAGCCGGCGAGACTCTCGCGCTGCTGGGCGAGTCCGGCTGCGGCAAATCCATGACCGCACTATCGCTGATGCGGTTGTTGCCCCTGTCCGGGCGCATCCGCTCCGGCTCAGTGCTGTTCGGTGGCACCGATCTGCTCGGACTGTCGGAACGCGAGATGCGCGCCGTGCGCGGCGGGCGTATGGGCATGATCTTTCAGGAGCCTCAGACCTCGCTGAACCCGGTGCTAACAGTCGGAGCGCAGATCGCCGAGGCGGTTCGCGTGCATGTGGGCAGACCCGATCAGGGCACCGGGGAGCGTGTCGTCGAACTGCTGCGAGCGGTGGGAATACCGGACCCGGTTCGGCGTGTCGCCGAATATCCGCACCAACTCTCCGGCGGCATGAAACAGCGCATCATGATCGCGATGGCCTTGGCCGGTGATCCGCAGCTATTGATCGCGGACGAGCCCACCACGGCGCTTGATGTGACCATCCAGGCGCAGGTGTTGCGGCTGCTCAAGGGTCTGCAACGCGAGACCGGCATGGCTGTGCTGCTCATCACGCATGATCTGGGTGTCGTCGCCGAGACCGCGGACAGGCTTGCAGTCATGTATGCCGGCCAGATCGTCGAGCAGTCCAGCGTGGACGCCTTCTTCGCCGCGCCCGCTCATCCCTATAGCCGCAAGCT
>JBATTL010000518.1:0-6023 GCA_049670525.1 Thiohalocapsa sp.
GGTTCCGGCGGTCGGCAGTGCCGCGCGGGCAGCGGCGAAGAGTTCCGCGAAGGCGGGATCCTTGGCGCCGGCGCTAGACGTGGTGTCAAGGGTCAGCGAGAAGCTGCCCTGCTCCGGGACGCACTCCTCCTCGCACACCAACCAGGTGACGTCGGCTCGCACCGCAACGGGTTCACCCGTGGGCCATTGCTCCGATACATGCAGCTCAACCAGGTGCGTCGCTCGTTCTGAGTAGCCATAGTTCGCGAGGGGGCCGACGCGGATGACCTCTGGTGCAGGCCAGCGGATCGCACCGACCTCAACCCCGTCCGGCAGTTGCCAGCGGATGCGAGGTGGTTCACCGGAGTCGCCGGGGTTGCGCCAATAGGTGTGCCAAAGGGGCCGGATATCGAGCACCAAGGCCAACTCGACCGAACTGCCGGGGACGACCGACGCGCGTTCCGCGATGAGCCGCGCACTCACGTTGTCCGTTCGTACCGTCTCCGACACTGGCCCCGCGAACGCAACCGAAAGCAGCGCCGCCAGCCAGAATCCGGCGCAGGGCAGGAGTGCGCGCAGGAGCGGAGAACGACGCACGAACCGATTCAAGACGAGCAATTCAGGGCAAGTTCTCGCCCAAAGCCCGGTGGCTCAGCCCCGCAGGCTGCGCGCGCGAGTTCTTCGTCAATGGGCCGAGTCGGAACCGCCACGAGTCGGTTTCGTTCGAGGGGCTTCTCTTGCTCTGCCGCGTCGATTGCCTGCTGTGCCAGGGCGGTGCACCGCGCGTACGTGGGATTGCCGCGGCTCATGCACGCGGAACGCCATCGTTCAGCTCGGCATGCGTCGAAGACGTCGGGCAAGGCCGCCAAGCTGCCGCGAAAGCGAAGAGACTGAAGTGGTTTCATGACGGTTGAATGCGGCTGACCGGTGTCGAGATCAAGCCGACTGACTCCGTTGATAACGGCACCCGGGGAAACCCCGGTCATCTCCAGACGCGATAGCAGGGAGCTTTTGCAGATATGCAATGCTTCGGGGCAAGGCGGGCGCGATCCTTCATTGCGTATCGCTATTCTCAACGTTGGTTTTCTTGCGTTCCGAGCGAAGTTGGAGCAAAGTTGTCCATCCCGACCGCGAGAATACTGGATACATCCTCTCCCGACCTGTGCGACATTTGCACCGACCTACCGGCGAGGCACCGAGTCCCGGATTGGGAGAACGCGAAAGATCGGCCACCGCACCACTTAGAAGCGCGTAAGACCGACAGACCTCAAAGTTCAGATCTCGGCTCGACACTCTTTAATGTTGCGAAGACGATCCGGTTGGACGTCATCGATAGCAGACGATCGAGCACCGATTCCCGACGACAGAAACACGCCTTTCGGAGGGCTCTGCGATGGAAAACACTGCCGGTGCCGAAGCTGTTCGGCACAATGAGATCCGGGTGAACCACATAACCCTTGCTCAACCCTGGCGATGGATCGAAAAGGGCTGGCGAGATGTGCTCGCCGCGAAACAATACAGTCTGACCTATGGCGCTGTAATCGTTCTGATCAGCGGGCTCATCACACTGGGTTTGCTGAAGGAAGGTTTCGGCTTCACGGTGCCATTCCTCATCGCCGGCTTCTATCTCCTGGCGCCGGTGATCGGACTCGGCCTTTACCAGATGAGCGCGCACCTGGAACGCAACGAGCCATTGCACTTTTGCCACTTTTTGGAGGCATGGAAGGGCAATCAGGGCCAGCTCGGGGTCATCACCGCGGGACTGCTGATCATCATGCAGCTATGGATGATGTCGAACTTCGTGCTGTTTGCACTGCTCTACAGCGGCCTGCATCCGCCCCTAGAAAACTTCTTCAGCACCGTATTCCTCTCTGGCGACAACAACCTGTTCGCATTCGCGAGTATCGGTGTCGGCTTCTTGCTGGCGTGGGTTGCCTATGCGATCAGCGCCATCTCCGTGCCGATGCTGATGGATCGAGACGTCGACGGACTTACCGCAATCCGCACCAGTGTCAAGGCCGTTGTCGAGAACTGGCCGGCGATGACACTCTGGGCGGTGCTCATCGTGATGCTTATCGGCCTCGGATTGCTGACATTCTACGTCGGCCTGTTCGTCACGATGCCATTGGTCGGCCACGCGACCTGGCACGCTTACCGCGACATCGTGCCAGCGGCGAACTGAATCTACGCGGAACGCCGCCGTCGGATCGGCAGCGCAACGGCACATAGGAACACTCGCCCCTATCGGGGCTTTTTTCTTGTGCGGTTTGCCACGCTCCAGCAAGTCGTGAATCCGCTGCAGCGTGGCGATGCTGGCGCACCGAAGGCTCGGAGCCGCCCCACCGGCCGATCGCGGCGATTGTGCAAGACGTCGTTCGGCGGTTGAAAACCCCGGTGGCGCTGGTCAAGTAACGAAGGATTAAGAATCGCACCGATCCCGTTTTGAGCCGAACAGCCATCAGCCAATGACCGGATCATCCCCGACGACCGGGTTGCAAACCCTGGATCCGTCCAGCGCCGAGGCAATCAACGCGGTCCACCACCTTTACGATCCACCACTGTGGCTAGTCACGGCAGCGGAGTCATCGACCCCAGGAAGCCCTCGCGGCGGCTGCATCGCCACCTTTGTCGCGCGCGCCTCCATCGTCAAACGGATGCCCCGCATGCTTGCCGGCATCGCGCGCCAGCATCACAGCTGGCGAATGATCGAGTCCAGCGGGCGCTTCGCGCTTCAATTGCTGCCCGAGAGCGGGCTGGACCTGGTCTGGCAGTTCGCGCTTCAGTCCGGAAACGATGTGAACAAGTTTGCCGACCTACCGGATAAGCGCACACCGGGCGGCAGCCCGCTGATCGACGGTACCCTGTCATGGTTCGACTGCCGCGTCGAAACCAGCACGCCCACGGGCGACCGCACTGTCTATGTCGCGGCTGTCACCGATGGCGGCATCATCAAGCCGGGTGGCGGCCCGCCGCTGACCGCCGGGCGACTGATGGCGCTGGCACCACCTGACAAACGCGAACAACTCGATAGACTCTATACGCGCGACGGCGCAATCGACGGGCGGGCCATCCAGGCATGGCGGACGCAGAAGCCTGATCGGGTCTAAGAGCGGCAGGCGATCTGGGCGCGATACGGGTGACTGTTGCGGCGGCGCAAAATGTTCTTGTCTGCCCTGCCCCTTCGATCGGTCAACCTTCTTCCCCGCACTCTCACAACGTCCCCACCGACGCAGAACTCGGAAGTCGACTTCGCCAATTGGAAGCCAACGGGCTACTCCGTGAGCATTGGGGCATGGTGAGCATTGGGGCATGGCTGGCATCATCGATCATCGGGGCATCGTTCCGTCACAGGCTTGAGAAAGACTCACACACAACGCGCGGCCATTGTCCGGCCGCCAGCAGACCCGGACCCCACCATGCAGTTCCAGCCTCACAAGACGAAGATCGTCGCAACCATCGGCCCAGCCTCGGATTCCCCCGAGGTGTTGCGGGCGTTGATCCGCGCCGGCTTGGGAATCGCGCGTCTGAATTTCTCCCACGGCGATGCCGACTACCACGCGGCGGTCATCGCACGAATCCGCGATGCCGCTCGCGAGACCGCCCAACGGGTGACCATCATGGGCGACCTCCCTGGCCCCAAGATGCGCATCGGCGACATCGCCGACGAGCCCGTCGAGTTGGTCCGCGACGCGTTGATCAGGCTAACCACCGATGACTGTATTGGCAGCGGTGAGCGCGTCAGCGTCACGTTTCCCGGGCTGCCGGCGGCGGTCAAACCCGGCGATCAGCTATTCCTGAACGACGGCTTCATCCTGCTGGAAGTCGTCGAGGTAACGGATACCGAAGTGGTCTGTAACGTACGCGCCGGCGGCGAACTGCGGTCACGCAAGGGATTGAACCTGCCGGGTATCGATCTGGGTATCAGCGCCTTCACGGGCAATGATCACCAGTGGCTTAGATTCGCCGCCAAGCAAAGAATCGACGCGATCAGCCAGTCCTTCGTCGCGGGCGCTGACGACATCGCCGCGGTACGTGCGGCTGCCAAGGCGCTCGACTATGACCCCTTCATCATCGCCAAGATCGAACGGGCGACGGCGCTTGAGAATCTCGATGCCATTCTCGACGCCGCCGACGGCATCATGGTGGCCCGCGGCGACCTTGGGGTCGAGATACCGATCGAGACAATCGCCGTCGCCCAACGCCGCGTGACGGAGAAGGCGAACCTCGTCGGCAAGCCCGTGATTACGGCGACGCAAATGCTTGAGTCCATGGTTACCTTCCGCCGCCCTACCCGCGCCGAGGCCACTGACGTCGCCAACGCCATCCTGGGCGGCACCGACTGCGTCATGCTTTCCGCTGAATCCGCGATGGGCCGCTTCCCGGTGCAGTCCGTGGAGATGCTGGCCAGTATTGCGGCCGCGATCGAGCCCGAACGCGACAATCGCGTCCTCGCTCAGGCCCTCGGCGCCTACGGCGAGCGGGGCAGTCAACGCGCCATGGACCTGATCGCCCGCAGCGTCTATCACACCGTCGAGCGCAGTGCGCCGCGCGCCATCATCGTGCCGACCCGCAGTGGCGAAACCGCTCGCAGCATCGCGCGCTTCCGCCTGCCCTGCTGGATCGTCGCCTTCAGCCCCAATCCGTCCACTTGCCAGTCGCTGCAATTCTCCTATGGCATCCATACAGAAGACGTCCGAGACGATCGCGCTGACTGGTCGGCCTTCGTCCGAGATTGGCTCGCCGAGCTTGGCATCGACAATGGCCTCGTGTTGCTAACCCAGGGGCCATCCGAGGAGTACCCTTGCGGCAATCATCGCCTGGAGATCATGGAGCTGGACAGCGCGCGCACCGAGGCCTGTAAGTGACCTTATCCACCCCGAGTCAACATGCCGACGACAGCCCGAGTTTCATCGAAACCGCCGACGGCCGCCGCCTCGCCTATTCGGAATTCGGCACCGCGGACGGGCATCCTGTCATTTACGCCCACGGCTTCCCGAGCTCGCGGCGCGAGGCCATGCTGCTGCATCCGAGCGCCGTCGAAGCCAATGCCCGCATCATCGCGCCCGACCGTCCGGGCTACGGTGAATCCGACCCGGCTCCCGAGCGCGGTCTGATCGATTGGAGCAATGATGTCGCGCTGCTGGCCGACCGCCTCGGTCTGAAACGCTTCGACCTCATCGGCGTCTCCGGCGGCGGCCCCTACGCCTTAGGCTGCGCGGACCGCATCCCCGAGCGCATTCGCGGCTGCGCGCTGATCTGCCCCCTCGGCCCCATCTACATCGACGAGCTGCTCAACCAAATGAACTGGGCCGCGCGCGCGAACCTGATGATCGGTAAGCAACCTCAGTGGCTTGGCGACCTGATGTTCGGCAGCCCGACGACGACGCTGCTGCAACGCTGGCCCAGTCTGGTCGAGGAGATGCGCAGCATCGCCGCGCCCCTCGCCGACCGCGAAGTACTCGACCAAGGCCGAACCGCGAGCATCCTCAACCAAACCATCGCCGACGCCATGCGCAATGGCGCCCCAGGTGCCCGCCGCGATCTGGTTCTCTACACCCACGATTGGGCGCTCAACTTCGCGGACATTGTAACGCCGATCACCATCTGGCACGGCCTCGCCGACGGAACCGCCCCCATCGAACATGCCCGCTGGTATCGTGACCACCTGCCCAACGCGGATCTGATCGAACTCCCCGGCGAGGGCCACTACTCCGTCCCCCTACGCTACAGCGCGCAGATCCTGAGCAGTCTGTTTGACGCCAAACCGGGCAATTGACCCAGGCGTGCTCTGGGCCTATGATTCGCAGCCTACCCACGACCCCTAAGCGGGCGCGTAGCTCAGTGGGAGAGCACTGCCTTCACACGGCAGGGGTCGCTGGTTCGAACCCAGCCGCGCCCACCAAATCCAACAGCTTAGAGCTGCCATCCGGCGGCTTTTTTCTTTGTGTCACGTTTTCTGTCACGGCTCGAAGCATCACGGTGCCGGATCTCGTGTTTTTTTGCGCCTCTTCCAGCAAAGGTATTGCCCCTGCGGGTCTCTCTTC
>JBATTL010000519.1:0-6106 GCA_049670525.1 Thiohalocapsa sp.
GCGTATTCCCGCCTATGCTCAGGCTACGCGAAGTAACGGGGACCCGGTCTTGTCGGGGGATTCGGCGCCCGCTCGGGCGCCGTGGCCGGGTGTGTTCGGTTTCCGGCCGACCGGAGCGGACTTCACTTAGGGGAACAAGAACATGCATGGCGCTACAGCCTGTACTGCGGTCACCCGGGGCGGGGCGGATTCCGCACTTGATCGACGCACTTTTCTCATCAGCACTGGGTTGGCCGGCGGCGGCCTGCTGCTCGGCTTGCCCGACATGGCGGAGGCGGGTCGAGGGGCGACACTCCAAAGCCAGGTCGTGACGCTAGTTAAGCGCATGCGCGCTCAGGGAAAGATTCGTCTGGACGAGAAGACCTCTTGGTCCGTTTTCGACTTCACGGGCAGCAAGAAATTGGTCTCCATCAACGAAGAGATCCCCCGCCAGGCCGCAAGCATGATCAAGCCGTTCGTTGCTCAGGCTTTTTTCTACACCGCCAAGGAGAAAGGATCGCGTCTACGGTACACGGGGTCGATACGCGACACCATGGAGCGCATGATTCGAAAGAGCAGCAACAGCGCGACGAACGAATTGATGCAGATCGTCAGCCGCTACAACGGTAACGGCGGGCCGCGGGCCACCGAGGCCGTGTTGAAACGCCACGCGGCCGGCGTCTATCGGCAGACCAGTATCGTTGAGTACATCCCCGCCAATGGCCGCACCTATCGCAACAAGGCCTCAGCCCGCGACTACAGCCGGTTTCTCTACGCGCTGTGGAACCATGACTCACCCTACTCCCGCGAGCTGTTGGACCTAATGGCGCTACCGAATCACGACCGCATCACCCGAGGTGTCAGGAATATCCCGTCCAACGTGCGCGTCTACGACAAGACCGGATCCACCGCGCGACTTTGCGGCAACATGGGCATTATCGAATGCCGTGACCGGCGCGGACGGCCCCGCCCCTACACCTTTATCGGCGTCATCCAAAAGGGCAGTCGCACCAGTTCTTACGGCACCTGGATCACCAACCGAAGCAATGCGATGCGCGAGGTTTCAAACCTTGTCTACAACTACATGCGCAAGCAGCACCGGTTGACCTGAGGTCGAAGCATCGATTCCGGCCGCTCAAGGCCAGCTCCGTCTCGACCCTGGACACCTGGGTCTTTTTTTTTGCAGTTTCCGACGCTGTCCCGGTCTCACCTCAAATATCGGCATCTAGGGCCGCGGCCAATTCCATCGGCTCGAGCTCCAGTCCAGTCAGATCGGCATTCCAATCCGGCCCCACCAACGCGTCATCCCCGTGCATGCCCGGCAGCCAGTCTTCCAGGAAGTTGTCCAGTTCAATGGGCGCGACCACGCACCCGACCCAGGCGTCGGCGCAATGGATACGCGCGTTGGCTTCCTCGGACCAAAACGGGTAGACACTGGCGTCCTCATATTCGTTTGACGGACAGATCGCCCATCCCTGATCGGACTTGATTCCCCAAACGCGCCCGGTCTCGAGTGCTCGGGTAACAAAGGCGTCAAGATCGCGGCGATCATCGGCTGTCGGAGGGTGTGTGCTGTCGGTCATTCGGTGCTCGCCCTGGGTTGCTGTCATCGCCCCGGTCCGCTACGAGGGGCACGGAGTAGTCTAGGTGTCGTCAAGACTCGTGCAGTCCAAGCACATCCTGCATGTCAAACTGGCCGCGTTCCTGCTTTGCGATCCAACCCGCGGCGCGGACGGCCCCGCGGGCAAAGGTCATGCGGTTGGTGGCTTTGTGGGCGATCTCGACACGCTCTCCGTCAGCGGCGAACCAGACCGTATGCTCCCCGACGGTATCACCGGCGCGGATCGTCTCGAAACCAATGCTGTGCCGCTCCCGTGGGCCGGTGTGGCCCTGGCGCCCGTAGACCGCAACCTCGTCCAGGTCGCGTCCGAGCGCAGCCGCCACCACCTCCCCCATGCGCAGCGCGGTGCCTGAAGGCGCGTCTACCTTGTGTCGGTGGTGCGCCTCGACAATCTCGATGTCGACGTCGTCCCCCATCACCCGTGCGGCCATGTCCAACAGTTTGAAGCACAGATTCACACCGACACTCATGTTCGGCGCATAGACCAGCGCGGTATCGATCGCCGCTTCGGTGACAGATTCCCGCTGACTCGGACTCAGGCCGGTGGTCCCAATGACCATGCGGCACCGGGCGTCCCGGCAGAGCGCCAGGTGATGCATGGTCGCCTCGGGGGTCGTGAAATCGATCAGCACGTCGAAATCGGCCAGCACCTCGTCCAGATCCGGTCGAATCGGCGCGCCAACCCGACCAATGCCGGCCACTTCGCCCGCGTCGATACCGACCAATCCGCTCTCGGCGCGCTCGGTCGCCGCGCTCACAACCAAGCCGTCCGTGTGATGCACGGCATCGACCAGCGTGCGGCCCATACGGCCACCAGCACCGGCCACCGCAACTCGAATCTGCTCCATCGAAGTAACTCCTAATGACCTTGGGATTTTGCCCGCTACGATACCCGACCAGGGTAGGCAACGAGAAGTGGGTCCGTGCATCCTCGGCAGATCGCGGCCGGGAAAGCGATCAGCCCGCGTATGACCCGTCCTGCGGGCGGCTCATCCCGCTGGACGTTGTGAGGCCTTCGGGCGTAACTTGAATGGTTATCACACAGCGGCCCAGCTATCGGCAATGAGTGTTCACAACCGCAAGACCCTGCAAAAGATCTCCCGCGGGCTTCGCTCCCGCTATCCGATCTTTTACGTTCTCGGCTGGGAGGAGGAACGCATCGAACGCCTGCTGCGCTCGGTCGCCAATTCCTACTATGGCGAGAACGATCGAATGATCGTCTGGACGGCGACCAACGGCTTCAGCATGCAAGTTGGCGACTCGGCACCTCGCGCGTCCGATCTGGTTGTCGGCCAGCCGACCGATCCGGTCAGAGCACTGCAGAAAATCGCCGAATCGGACCGGCAGGCCATGTATCTGATGAAGGATCTGCCAATCTGGTTCGACGAAAACCCGGCACTGGTGCGCGCTGTGCGCGACCTCTATTATCAGCTCAGGCAGCGCAACATCCATGTCTTTTTGAGCTACCCGCAGTTGATCCTGCCCGAGATACTGAAAAAGGAGATCTTTCTAATCGAGATGGACCTGCCATCCGAGGAAGAGATCGTCGAGGTATTGGAATCCGGCAATGCGGGTGGGGAAGCCGAACGCGAACAGTTGCACCGCTTCGCCGCCGCCATGCGCGGCCTGTCGTTGAACGAAGTGACACATTTGCAGGCACGGCTGTTCCGTGGCGACCCGATCAAGCCCGGTGTCGCATTGGAAGAGATCCAGGAAGAAAAAGCGCAGCTGCTGCGCAAGGAGAGTTGCCTGCGTTTCTATCCACCGCAGCGCTCCCTGGACGAAATCGGCGGTCTTGAAAACCTCAAGGAGTGGGTGCTCAAGCGCAAGGACCTGTTCTCGGAGAAGGCCTACAACTCCGGTGTGCCACTGCCGTCCGGCGTGCTCTTCATGGGGGTATCGGGCTGCGGCAAGAGCATGGGGGCGAAGGCAATCGCGTCCGCTTGGGAACTGCCGTTGGTGCGCATGGATATGAGTCTCGTGCTCTCGGGCAGCTTTGGGACGCCGGAGTACGCGTTCGAGCATGCAACGCGCATGGCCGAGGAGGTGGCGCCCATCGTGCTTTGGGTCGACGAGATCGAAAACAGCTTCGGCTACGACGAGCAGACTGGTGGCGGTGGCGGCAACGTCAATATCTTTTCCAGCTTTTTGACTTGGTTGCAGGAAAAGAATCCGCGAGTGTTCGTCGCGGCCACCGCCAACCGCATCCAGTCGCTGCCAGCGGAACTGATGCGAAAGGGCCGATTCGACCAGTTGTTCTTTCTCGACCTCCCAAACAAAGACGAGCGCGAGGACATTTTCCGCATCCACATCACTGCCAACGGTGGAAACGCCGAGGCATTCAACCTCGGCTACCTAGCGGCCAGCACCAAGGATTGGAGTGGCGCCGAGATAGAGCAGGCGGTCAAGTCGGCGCGCATCGACGCCTATCAGGAGGATCGCGTCTTCAACGAGCGCGACGTGGTCAACAACGTCGTCGCGACCATCCCGCTATCGCGCACAATGGTTGAACAAATCAAGGCCATCAAGGATTGGTGTTACAAACGCGCGATTACGGCATCGAGGCCCGCGGCACGAGAATGAGCTTCCCCGAGCATCACGGGCGTCCAATATTGCAATGGATGCATGGCCGGCATTGTGCCAGAATCATAGTGCTGTTTGCACAGCCATCACGGCTACTCGGACGAGCGACGAACTGCCAGCATGCAACAAGCGCATGCGGAATTCCGGCAGCCAACCCCGTCCAGCCAAATAGCGCGATTTCGCTTTTTACCTTGCTTTGGAGATCACACTGATGAACGCTAAGCACGCCATTGTCACCACCACCGCCGCCCTCGGCCTCACGCTGTCGGGGTTGGTCTTGGCCGATCAAGCAGCCATCGAAGCGGCTGAGGCGAAGGCTGAGGCAGCCGCCGAGGCAGCCGAGATCGTCGGGGCCGCCGCGGCAGACGCGCAGGCTGAAGCCGACGCCGCCGTCTCGGTTGCAGATGACAATCCGAAGTCGATCATGGCCCAAGAGGTCGCCGAAGGAACTTCTCTGGACGCCGCCGCACTGAAAGAGGCCGAAGCTGTCACCAGCGAAATGGCCAAAGAGACCAAGACCGATGCGATGCTGAAGGAGCAAGACGCGCTGCTGCAAAGCGCTGAGTGAGCCGGAGCGCCGCGAATTAGTGTTCGCGGACGAATAGACCAGTCGCGTGCAACGTCATCACGGCGTTGCACCGAGAATCTTGCCCCCGCGCATCCCAACCGCCATTGGGCGAATGGTTGCGATAGTTGTCCGCCTTACGGACTCAGGTCCCATATCCCGCACAGCTGCCCCGACTTGGTAGCCCCTGTTGGACCAAGCGCCCTTGGCACGGTCGTCGTAGGCCAGAGGTCAGAGCCCCATCTTCTCGAAAAAGCTCTTGACACCGTCAATCCAGGTACTCGAGTGAGGGCTGTGGTGCTTGCCGCCAGCGCTGACACTCTCATCAAACTCCCGAAGCAATTCCTTCTGACGTTCAGTGAGATTAACCGGCGTCTCGACCAGCACACGGCAGATGAGGTCCCCGACCGGGCCGCCTCGGACCGGCTTCACGCCCTTGCCGCGCATACGGAACATCTTGCCTGTCTGAGTGCCAGCCGGCAGTTTCAGCACCACCTTGCCACTCAGCGTCGGTACTTCCATCTCGCCACCAAGGGCAGCGTTGACGAAGCTGATGGGCACCTCGCAATAGAGGTGGGTCTCCTCCCGCGTAAAGATCGGGTGGGTCTGCACGTTGACTTGCACATAGAGGTCTCCGGCGGTACCGCCATGCTCCGCGGCCTCGCCCTCCCCAGCCAACCGAATGCGGTCTCCGGTGTCGACCCCGGCCGGGACCTTGACCGACAAGGTCTTTTCTTCCCGCAATCTGCCAGCGCCGCGGCAAGGGCCACACTTTTCCTCCACAACGGTGCCGGACCCACGGCACTCGGGGCAGGTTTGCTGGATTGAGAAAAAGCCCTGCTGCATGCGAACCTGACCGTGCCCGTTGCAGGTGGAGCATTCTTTGGGCTTGGTGCCGGGTTTCGCTCCGGTCCCACCGCAGTGTTGGCATTCGACAGACGTGGGAATTCGGATCTTGACGTCCTTTCCGGCAACCGCGTCCTCCAGCGTCAGCGACAGGTCATAGCGCAGGTCGGCGCCTCGATTGGCGCGCCGGCCGCCCCCGGCACGACCGCCAAAGATATCGCCGAACACGTCACCGAAGATGTCCGAGAAGCCCCCGGCGCCGACGTCTCCGGGACCGCTACCGCCAAAGCCACCCTGCCCGCTGACGCCCGCGTGGCCGAACTGGTCGTAAGCAGACCGCTTCCGGGCGTCTGACAAGACGTCATGTGCCTCCTTGGCTTCCTTGAATTTTGCGAGCGCCGCCGTGTCGTCCGGATTGCGGTCCGGGTGGTGCTTCATCGCCAGTCGGCGAAAGGCCTTCTTGATGTCCTGCTCGCTGGCATTTCGGCTGAGGCCGAGGACTTCGTAGTAAT
>JBATTL010000520.1:0-1852 GCA_049670525.1 Thiohalocapsa sp.
CGTCCGCGGGCGGCGGGGTGCACGGCGATGCGCAGGATGCGGACAAAGCCGAGCCGCGGAGCGTCAAACAGTCCGGCATGGGCGGACAAGGTCTGCGGCAGCAGGTGCCCCCGGGGCCGACGGCGGCCCTCGAATATGGGCGCCAGCAGCTGGTTGGGCAGCGCGCCCTCACGGGCGGTGAGTGCAGTGGCCAGCAAGGTATCACCGTTGCGCAGGACGCTGACCCCGATGTTTGGCCCGTCGAGCATATGGCGGAGGTCCGCGGGGCGGGTCTGATAATGGCCCAATACCAGCAATCCGAATACCTGGCGCAGCAGCTGCTCATCGGCGCCGAGGCGATCGCGGTCCAGTGTTTCGAAGACGCTCTGATCGGTTGTCGGGGCGTCGGGTGAACGGTGCAGTGCTTCGGCAATCTGGTCGTCGGCGGCTGGTTCCGCATCCAACAGCAGCGCATGGTGGATCAAGCGCTCCAACGGGTCGTCCGCGGCCCAGCGGATCGGCTTCGCCAGCCGCATGTCGCGCCAGCCCGGTGTCATGCGGTCCAAGACATCGCGAAAACGCAGCTCAAAGCCCCGGCCGGTGCCCTCGTAACCATGGATGGTGGTCGAAAACACGACTCTGCCGTGCTGTGCCAGCAGCCTCTGGAGTAGTGGGCTCGGGATGGCGGCGGCCTCGTCCACCAGCAACAGGTCGCTGTCCGGTTGCTCGGTAAGCAATGCGTCCGGGGCAACAAAACGCAGACGATGTGCCGCGTCGGGATCGACCGCCCGCGCATGTTCGAAGATTGCCCGTGCGGCGGATCGGCGCGGGGCGGTGACGATGATCCGCCGGTTCGCGTCCGCGGCCAGTCTCGCGGCGGCGATACCCAGCGCCGCAGATTTTCCGCGGCCCCTGTCCGCGCTCAACACCAGGGGGCGGCGGGCCCGGCCTCGGGCGACCTTGAGCACCGCGCCGATGACCTGTTCCTGATCGTCATTGGCCGGCGCCGCCGGCAGCAGTGCTCGCGGTCGCGGGTCATTGCGGGAATGTGGCGATGTCCAATCCGATGACTCCCAATCCGACCAGTCCCAATCCGATGACTCGGGCGCGTTCGGGCTGGGACGATTCTGGCCCAATCGCACGACGGCAGGTGATGCCGCGAGCAGTCGTGCCATCCGCGCCAGGAATCGGCCGCCCACATCGGCGGCCCTGTATGGGAAGACCGCGATGCGTTCCGCCTCGGGGTCGGTGATGGTCGGCCAGACTGAAAGCTCGGGTGTCAGCAGGATCAACAGACCCCCGCTCCGCAGCGTGCCGCCCGCCGCACCAAGGGAGTCAGGGTCGAAGCCGGCATGGGCGTCGATGACCAACAAACCGCATTCTCCACCCAGCAGCAAGGCTGCTTTCGATGGGGGCAATGCGCCTTGCCGACTGGCGCTGCCGATCCATTGGGTCTTCGCGTCCGGGATGGCGGTCGCGATGGCTTGCGCCGTAGTTCGGCCCCAGTCGGCATCCCCCTCCAACAACAACAGCTGGCGATGGTGACTCCTGTCTGCCCGCGCACGCAGTTCCAGTGCGACGCGGACCGGAGCTTCGGGAATCGGTCGACCCGGTAGCGTTGCCATCGGTGCCGTCTATGTCACTGGGCACACCAATGCCCAGCCCTGGAAAGATTCAGGCAGCGACCTCCGTTGGGTCGAGTTTCAATGGTCGGGTACGCAGCCGCTGGCCGGTAGCCATGAACAACGCGTTAGAAACCGCCGGGGGGATCACCGGCGTGGAGGGTTCGCCGACACCAGTGGGCGGTTCCGCGGAGGGAACGATGTGCACCTCGACCTTGGGCATTCGGTCCATCCTAAGCACTAGATAGTCC
>JBATTL010000521.1:0-7094 GCA_049670525.1 Thiohalocapsa sp.
CCACGACCCTGTGCGGACTGCTTGCCATGCCCGACTGGATGCTCCCACCCGCCGAGCGCAGGCTGATACAGCGCGAGCTCGACACCTATCAGTCGGCTGAGTTGCCAAATCCGGCTTGGCACGTTGATGATCCGTTGCTCTCGCCCCCGCCTTTCGACGCGGAACGCGCGTTTCGCAACTATCCCTCAACCAAGCCCTATTGAAAAACCACAGTGCACGGAAAGTTTTCCGCAAAGCGTCCCGCAAGCGGCCGGCGCCGCTCGCCGGTGCCCTGGTACTCGACCAGTCCTATCAATAGATCAAATTTTTCTTGGCGATGCGGGGATGGCTCCGTGTCGAGTTCAGTGCCGGGGACTGTACAATGCGCCGACATCATCCTCGCGATGGGCCGCGGCCGTGCACAGCGAATCCTCAATCTCCGATCAGGCCGACTCGCTGCGGCGTGTCCTGGTGCTGTTTGCCCATCCATCGTTTGACCGCTCCGAGGCCAACCGCCCGCTTGCGAGCGCCGCGAGCAGCGTCGAGGGCGTCACGCTGGTCGACCTGTATGCCGAGTATCCGGCGTTCGAGATCGACGTGGACCGTGAACAGGCGCGGTTGCTGGCACACGATGTCATCTGTTTCCTCCATCCGCTGTACTGGTACTCGACACCGGCCATCCTCAAAGAGTGGCAGGATTTGGTGCTCGAACATGGTTTTGCCTACGGCGCGGCTGGGACCGCGCTAAAGGGCAAGCTCTTCTTCAACGCACTGACCGCCGGCGGCGCCGAGACCGCCTACTGCTCCGAGGGCTATAACCACTTCAGCATCCGGGAGCTGTTGCGCCCGCTGCAGCAGACGGCGATCCTGTGCGGCATGATCTATCTGCCGCCGTTCGCGCTGTTCGGTGCGCGCACCGCGGTGGAGGAGGGACGCATCGATGGGCATGTAGCCGACTGGAAACGGCTGCTTGCTGCGTTGCGCGACAACCGTCTGGACCTCAGCCGTGCCGTCGGGATGTCGCAACTGAACGCCGATCTCGATGCGATCGTCAGGCCGTCCGAGGCGGTCGATCCCAGGCCAGGAAAGGACTGAGCCATGGGCGGTGTGCTGTTCGACATCTTCGTCTATCTCTGCGCCGCAGTTGTGGCGGTACCGGTCGCGAAGCGCCTTGGGCTGGGCTCCGTGCTGGGTTACCTGATCGCCGGCATCGTCATCGGTCCGATGCTTGGCATCGTTGGTGCGGAGACCGAGCAACTGCAGCATTTCGCCGAGCTCGGTGTGGTCATGATGCTGTTCCTGGTTGGCTTGGAGCTGAGGCCTCGACTGCTGTGGGACATGCGCGCCCGGCTGCTTGGCCTGGGCGGGCTGCAGGTCCTGGCAACGGTGCTGCCCATCGCCGCGCTGGCCTGGGCCATGGGGCCTGACTGGCGCACCGCCATCGCGATTGGTCTGATCATGGCCCTGTCGTCGACGGCCATTGTGTTGCAGACGCTGAACGAAAAGGGGCTGACAGGTACCGAGGGAGGTCGGGCCAGCTTCTCCGTGTTGCTGTTCCAGGACATCGCGGTCATACCGATGCTGGCCCTGATCCCGCTGCTGGCGCTGCCGGAACTGATGGCGCACGGGAGCACCGAAGTGGCCGCCGTCGCCGGACAGGCTGCCGGACATGACGTTGGTGACGAGCATGCCTCCATGAGCCTGGTCGCCGGATTGTCCGGCTGGGCCTACGCGTTGGTCGTGCTGGGCGCGGTGGCCTTGGTCGTGCTGGGCGGCCACTTCCTGACCCGGCCGCTGTTTCGCTACATCGCCGCGTCGCGTCTGCGCGAGATCTTCACCGCGGCGGCCCTGCTGCTCGTCGTGGGCATTGCGCTGCTGATGACGCTGGTGGACCTGTCGCCAGCGCTTGGCACCTTTCTCGCGGGTGTCGTGCTGGCCGATAGCGAATTTCGCCACGAGCTCGAATCCGACATCGAACCCTTCAAGGGACTGCTGCTCGGGCTTTTCTTCATTACCGTCGGCGCGGGCATCGATTTCGCTGTGTTGACCGCGGAGCTGTGGTTAGTGTTGGGCCTCACGCTCGGCATCATGGCGATCAAGGGCGCCGTCCTGTTGGGTCTGGCGCGGCTCTTCCGCCTGCCGGCCGGGGACGGTTGGCTGTTCACACTGGCGCTAGCACAGGCCGGGGAATTCGGCTTTGTGCTGCTGGCCTTTTCGTTGCAGAACAGCGTCATTCCGCCGGATCTCGCCGAGCTGCTGTCGCTGGTGGTGGCGCTGTCGATGCTGCTGACACCAGCGTTGTTCATCGCCTACGATCGCTGGGTGTTGCCGCGTTTGAGCGGGGCGGAGACCTCGGCCCAGGCCGATGCGATCGACCGCCAGGGTACCGTGGTGATCGCCGGGATCGGCCGTTTCGGGCAGATCGTGAACCGCATGTTAGTCGCCGCTGGTGTGCGGACCGTCGTACTCGACCACGAGGCGGATACTGTGGAAGGCATGCGGCGCATCGGCATCGCGAGCTTCTATGGCGATGCCTCCCGGCCCGATTTGCTTCATTCCGCGGGTATCGAAAACGCGGCGGTCTTTGTGGTTGCGATTGACGACCGAGACCGCGCGATCGAGATGGTGGAGTATGTGCGCCGGGAGTACCCCGAGGTGCAGATCGTCGCCCGCGCTTACGACGTCAATCACCTGTATTTGCTGCGTAAGGCCGGTGCGGATCTCGCGCTCCGCGAGCTGTTCGAATCGTCGTTGAAGACCGGCGGCTCGGTACTGAGGGCTCTGGGGGTGCATCCGTTCAAGGTCGAGCAAATGCTGCGAGCCTTTCGACGTCACGATGAAGAGGGATTGGAGCAACTCTACGACTTGTGGGACGAAGACTTGGAGATGTCAAAAAATCACGCTTTGCTTGAGCGCGTGCGTGCGCGTACCCAGTCTGAGCAAAGCATCATGGCCGGCGACCGGGCCGACCTCCACGACCGCACCGAGCGCGGCTGGACGCCGCCGCCGAAGCACTACGAGGAAAGGCTGACCTGATCGAAGATTCGGTAGACCTGGCTGCCGTGGTTCTGGGGTTCGAGGGAGATGCTGAGCATTTGCCGTGCTGGCCAAAAATCAGGGCCAAAAGTCATCACGGACCACGAAATCGGCGGGGCATCCTGCCCAGCGCGGTAAGCGCCGAAAGTGTCAGCGCCTCCCTAACGCGGGCGGCTCTGAATGCCCCGGAGCAGGCTGTTCGGATCAAGTTCGCCTGAATAGCGATAAGGGATCGGCAATACGCGGGCTACCGTGACTGTTCCGGCGATCTGATACTGCAGGGGTCGCGATTTCAACATCAGGGCAGGCAGTTTGGAGGCCACTTGCGCCACGCTGCCCGTCACTGACACCTCCGCGAATTCCTCACCGAAGGCGGGAATCTGCCGCTCCAACTCGCCGCTGCCGGCGGCGATTTCATCCCCCTCCACGGACAGACGATAGCTCATCGCATTGATCGGGAGCGTCCGGTCATTTGGATTGCGTATGCGCAAGCCCAGCAACAGCGACTGGGAATCGGCGCCGATTTGCTGGGGTCTCAATGAGGTCACCGCGACTTCCGGCGGTGTCCACGGATTGGTCAGCCCGGCGCAGGCCGTGAGTGTCAGCAAGACCGCTAGACCGGGCCAGACTGCCCGAGCCACACCGGGGATTTGACGACAGCGCATGTCTGTGGATACTCATTATTTAGGCCCAAGACTCGTCAGTCTACCATCGCCGTTCGGGGGGTCGCCCCGATTGTGCAACGCTGTTAACCGGCTGCAGTTGATCCGTACTCCGCGAAGGCCGCTCGGCATCGAAATAATCCGTGCGTCCGGTTCACTGACCTGTTAAATTGCCGGCCTGAGGACTTGGCGACTCGGTCACTCGCCCGAGGCTGCGCTAGGCATCTGCCCTTTTCGACGATATTTCCCGCGCATGGCCAAAGAATGTGCTGTCGGGATTTCCCTCCGAGACTTGTAGCTCCCTTTCTCCTCGCGCCGCAATCGCGGCATTGCGCTGTCGAAGAAATTCTCGTGCTTGGTGTTTTTCGATGGTTCTAATGTTTCTCCAATGCACGCTTTTTTCTGAGTTAAGACAGACATGAACATCTACGTAGGAAACCTCCCTTACAGTGTCTCCGACGCCGATCTGCGCGAGACCTTTGCCCAGTACGGTGACGTCGACCAAGTCAATCTGATCACCGACAAGTTCACCGGCGATTCCAAGGGCTTCGGCTTTGTGGAGATGAACAACAACTCCCAGGCTGACGCGGCGATTAAGGCACTGAACGGCACCGACATGAAGGGACGCAATATCACGGTAAACCAGGCGAAGCCCAAAAGCGACCGTCCTTCCGGTGGCGGCGGCCGTCGTTGGTAAGATGCCGATGATGTCGGCGGTTGACTGCTAGGGGCTTGATACCTCGGATTGACCCAGAACAAGCCCGCCTCCTGGCGGGCTTTTTCATTGGTGCCAAAGTTCGTCGATACGAAGTTCGCTTTTCCCGGCCGTTCGTTCTTGCAGATCATGCAATGCCAACGACCGGCCGCCATTCGAGACATTCTTCTGACGTCGTCTCAGGAGGCGTCGTCCAAGTGTCCGCGACGCTGCATCAGCCCCATGATGCTGTCGGTTAGGATCAACTCCATGGCGTACTTCATCTTTCCTCCTGGAATGACCAGCGTGTTGAAGCCCGTGATCATCGAGCCGTCGATGAGTCCCTTGAGGTTGATCTTGTATTCGACGCTGGGTTTCGGCTTTAGGAAATGGATTAGGACCAGGCTCTGCTCCGCGGTCGGTATTTCCGAGACGCAGAATGGGTTGGAAGTGTCTGTCACCGGAATACGCTGAAAGTTGATATTGGTCTTCGAGAACTGCGGCAGAATGTAGTGCATGTAGTCGTACATGCGCCGATAGATCACGTCTTTGACGTCGTCGGGTTTGTAGCCTCGTTCGCGGGTGTCGCGACTGATCTTCTGCACCCATTCCAGGTTGATGGTCGGGCAGACGCCGATCAACAGATCCACCTCCGCGGACAGGTCCATATCGCCGTCCACGACGCCGCCGTGCAGCCCCTCATAGAACAATAGGTCGGAGTCCGGGGGGATCGGTTCCCAATCCGTGAACGTACCCGGCGGGCATCCACGGAAGACCGCTTCCTGTTCATTGTGTACATAGAATCGGCGCGACCCAGTGCCGGATTGTGCATAGCTGCGAAACAGCTCCAACTGTTTGTCGAATAGGTTTCCCTCGGGGCCGAAGTGGCTCAGGTTGGCGCCCGTCTCCTTCGCGTTGGCCAATTCCGCTTTCATGGTTGCCCGATCGTAGCGGTGGAAACTATCGCCCTCGATAAAGGCCGCCGTTGCGCCGACGCGCCTAAATATATGTTCCAGCGCGTTCTTGACTGTGCTGGTTCCGGCACCGGATGAACCCGTGACCGCGATGATGGGGTGTTTCCTCGACATTCTGTCCTCCAAGCCTGATACGACTGGTTGTTTGATTCAGGACTCTCCCTTGGATACCAGGGATCAGCCTCGCCGACGACTCCGTTATTAATGCACAATATTTGTCAGGTCAATGGCCTTATGTCGGCTAAAACGGCCGAGCTGAGGTTGGAACCGGGTTGTTTCGGATCAGACTCTAGGTTATCCCGACCCTCAAAGCGACCCTTTAGGAGTGCAGCGCGGGGCTTCCTGTCGCCTCACCGATTACTTCTGGTCGACCTCGAAACTTGCGATAAATCGGATGCGATGATCAGGAAAAACCGCAAGAATGGGTTGCATCGGAGGCCCTTTGCATCCATTTTGTTGTGCAGTGCAGCATTTTGTTATCGATAATTGATTATTGTTGAGATGCAGTCAGCCGGCGCGGGGGTCCGGGCCCCGTTCGCCCGCCGGTCAAACGCTTGGCAAGAGGGTTTCGAGATGACAGCCACTCATCAATGGATGACGTCCCCGCAGGTCGTGAAGACGCTTCGGAACGGAGATCGATATCGCCTCCGCGCGCCTCGTCCCGAGGACAGCGGGCAGGTCGCGGAATGTTTCGAGCGGCTATCCTCGGAATCGAGGCGTCGGCGCTTCTTCGCATTCAAGAAAGCGCTTACCGACTCAGAGGTCGAGTTCCTGACGATGACGGACGGCGATGATCACATCGCGGTTGCGGCGATGGCTCTCGATAACAATGGCTTGGAAGGGCGGATGGTTGGCATGGCACGCTGTCTGCGGCTGCCGGCGCCGCCGGACAGTGCCGAGTTGGCCATTGCGATTGCCGATGAGGCCCAAGGTTTAGGGCTTGGTCGCGCGCTGATTGGCCAATTGATGCAGGCGGCCGACGCGCAGGGCATCCGCAACTTCGAGGTCGAAGTCATGGCCGACAATGCCGGCATGCGTGCACTTGCCGAGCGGTTCGGTGCGTCTTCCGCACGCCAGGAAGACGGCACGATGCACTACCGAATTCCAGTAGGAGATGACATAGCGTCGGGACCCGGGGCCCAGACTGCGTGGCCCTGGCTTCAACCAACGCTGGGCTTCGAAGCCGCGCAGCGGGATTGGCTCGAATCGACCGACCAGGTGTTTCGGCTCGGCCAAGGTCTTGCGGAGAACCTGTGGCAGTCGATTTGGGACTCCTGGCACCCCAGCTGGCGGAAAGCCGTCACTGAAGACGTCTGACCGACCAGGCAATGCCGCCGAAGTTAGGCGATTCCGGCTCGGGTACCCGCGATGCTCTGGTACAGGCGACGAGATCGCCAACGGAATGCCAGCACCAGCACGAACGTCTTCGTCGAGGGCAGGCCCCGTCCAAGGGTCAAGGGCTTGAGCAGAGGTCTACGGCTGACGCGCCCGCAGCAGCGGAACAGAGACCAAACGCAAAAAGGGCCGCCCAGAAGACTGGGCGGCCCTTGTCTTGTGCTCGGTTTTTGGCGCTCCCTAGGGGATTCGAACCCCTGTTACCGACGTGAGAGGCCAGCGTCCTAACCGTTAGACGAAGGGAGCAGAAGAAGCGGCGAAAAACGGGTAGTATACGGCAATTCGCGATTTGCTCAAGCATCGCGGCAGATACGACAACGATCTTACAATTGCGCTGAGGCAACAGGATCCAGT
>JBATTL010000522.1:0-2886 GCA_049670525.1 Thiohalocapsa sp.
TCTATGCGATTTCCTGCACGCACTGCACGCCGGTATCCATCGGTCAGGGCGGCGAGGGTCTCGGGACCATGTGGGGTTGGGAGACCGCCCGGGCGATGCTCGAACAGGCCGGATTCGCGCGCATCGAGCGCCATGTTCTGCCGCACGATCCAACGAACGTGTGGTTCGTCAGCCACCGGGAGACCTCCAATGACCGGTAATGCCAAAACAAAGACCGCTGCCGTCATCGTGATCGGCGCCGGCGCCAGCGGCCTTGCCGCGGCCCAGGCCCTGCGCGCACGCGGCATCCCGGTGCGTATCCTGGACCAGGCGACGCGCCCGGGCGACGCCTGGTACCACCGTCATCCGCAGCTGCGGCTCAACACCCATCGACACCTATCGGCGTTACCGGGTCTTGCGATTGTGAGGTCCGCGGGAGCCTATCCCACGCGCGACAGCATCATCCGCTATCTCGACGACTACGCGGCCCGGCTCGACGCACCCATCGACTACGGCGTACAGGTAACGCGCATTGACGCGGAGAATAGCGGCTGGGCAATCGAGACCGACGCTGGCGTTTACCATACGCGCCATGTCGTGGTCGCCACCGGGCTCGATCGGGTGCCTCACATCCCCGACTGGCCCGGCCGCGATAACTTTTCCGGCAAGCTGCTGCATGCCGCGGACTTCGGTGAGCTGACGCAATACCGGGGTAGGGACATTCTCGTTGTCGGTGCCGGAAACTCGGGCAGCGATATCCTGAATCACCTCGCCCGTATAGACACCGGCCGGGTTTGGGTATCCGTCAGGCATGGACCCGTGGTATTCCCACGGCGGCTGTACGGTATCCCCGTGCAACGCCTGTCGCCGTTGTTCACCGTGTTGCCGGTACGGGTCGCGGACGCGTTGCTGTCGCTAACCGAGTACGTCGCCTTCGGAAGACTCTCCAGATGGGGATTACGCAAGCATCCCGACGGCGGCGTCACGCGTTTGCTCGAATCCGGTACGTCGCCGGCGATCGACGACGGTTTCGTCGCCGCCCTGAAGGCCGGCAAGATCACCGTGGTGCCGGAGGTCGAGCGCTTTGACGCCGCGGGCCTGCGCCTGGTCGACGGCCAAATCCTCAAGCCGGAAATCGTGATCTCGGCCACCGGCTACCGATCCGACTTGGAGGCGATACTGGGCCATACCGGGCTACTCGACAAGCTCGGCGTGCCGTTGATTCATGGCGCCGAGCAGATGGACGGCTATCGCGGGTTATGGTTTACCGGCATGCGGCCCCGGCTGACCGGTATCTTCCACCTCGCGACCAACAGCGCACTCGAAATCGCGGGTGCAATCGAGTCCGAAATGCGGCACAAGGAGACCGCGCTGCCGGGGCACGCGGGCCGGGTTACACCGAGTCGATCAACGGCGTAGGCGCGCCCCGCTTCCGAACGATTGATTCCCGCGCAAGCGGGAATCTTGTGGGCGTCTGCTCCGGATACGTGGAAATGTTCGGGCCGAATCGAAGGCTTCGAAACCGTTCAACCGTCGACAGGCGACCAAGCAGCCGGCGCCGCGCTTTAGCCGCTAGCACTCAAGCGGCACTTCGACGGCGTCCTTCGAGCCTGATCATCCCGGACGAACCTGGCCCCTCTCGCACCACGAGCCCCTGGTTCTTCATCAACTGGATGATCCATGCGGAAGACAAACGCAGCTTGCCGTATGTACTGATCTTCAGCTCCCATCCCTGGTCGGTCCGCTCGTGCAACAGGTCGTGAACAGTGACCGATGCATCCTGGTACTCGAGAAAGCAAGTTAGCATCCGGTCATCGTCGTAACGCACGGGGATGAATCTCGCCGCACCGCGCAACGCTACAGAGTAGTCACGGAAGCTGACGACCAAGCGCCCGTTGTCGCTCAAAGCATCTGTCGCCTTCGCGACGAGCTGTTCGACCGCCGCGTGGTTGCCCAGATGGGTGAGGGTGTCCCCCAGGCACAGGATGAGCTCGGCGGTACCGCTCAGGTAGCGATCGAAATCGAGCAAATCGTCTTCGATGCATCGGATCGACAGCGGACCCGCGGTTCGCTGCAGTTGGTCGAGCAGAAGGGCACAGGAATCGATTGCCAGCACCCGATACTCTGCCTGCGCCAGCGGGATCGCGTGGGTACCGAATCCTGCGCCAAGATCCACCGCTACCCCGCCAGAAGATCGATCAATCGCTATCGACGTCAGCTCAGCCTCACCTCGCTGGAGCGCCGCATCGATCCCTCCAAGCGACCATGCGTAAACGGGACCCAAGTGCTCATTGTAGTGTTTCGATATACTGGTCAAGGGCGCCTCCAATCGATGGTGTCGGATTCGAACGCGCGTATTGTCATCGGACTTTTTCCTTTCTCTGTCGCTCGCTCGTATTGAGTCCCTGCCATGTCACGATTCGCTAGTGTAGAGTTCTACGGTGTACGAGGCCGTCGTGAAGTACTCCTTCTTGCGGCCTCCAAACGTTTCAAATATGCGGCGGTGACGCCTGAGCCCATACTCGTCCTCGCGCGTCTCGTACCGCCGAACCCATCGAACGAGATCGTCGAGCGTCGCCCGTTGTTCGTCCGGGGAGGGGAACTTGGCAGGCTCCCACGGACGCCGTCGGCAATGCGCGACGCACACATCGATGCCCGGGTTCAGAAACCGCAGTTCGGTGCATCGGGGCAGCGCAGCTTCAACCAGGTCGCTGTAGCAGCCCTCGATGACCCACTGGTCGTTTTCATCAAGAAATTGAGCCAGTTTCTCAAGGCTCTCCTCCAGCGGTCTGCGCTGCGTTCCCTCCGTCCAGGCGATCTCGTCCAACGAAAGGCTTGGAATGTCCTGGTTGCCGATCAGATGCCTGGCCATAGTGCTCTTGCCGGCGCCTGCGTTCCCCAACAGAA
>JBATTL010000523.1:0-2666 GCA_049670525.1 Thiohalocapsa sp.
GAAGACGACATCATGGGCGTGGTCGAGGGCTGAGTCCGGCTGCCGACGCTACCCGCCTAATTCGTAAAGCTTTTAACCAGATTGAGGTAACAGCGCCATGAGTGCTAAAGAAGTCAAGTTCGGCTCCGACGCCCGCAACCGTCTGATGGAGGGCGTCAACGTCCTCTCCAACGCCGTCAAGATCACGCTTGGTCCCAAGGGCCGCAACGTCGTGCTGGAGAAGTCCTTCGGCGCCCCGACCGTCACCAAGGATGGCGTCTCTGTCGCCAAAGAAATCGAGCTGTCCGACAGATTCGAGAACATGGGTGCGCAGATGGTCAAAGAGGTCGCCTCGCAGACCTCCGACATCGCCGGTGACGGCACTACCACCGCCACCGTGCTAGCCCAGGCCATGGTCCGCGAGGGTCTGAAGGCCGTTGCCGCCGGCATGAACCCGATGGATCTGAAGCGTGGCATGGACAAGGCCCTGACGGCCGCGGTTGGCGAGTTGAAGGAGCTGTCCAAGCCCTGCTCCGACAACAAGGAGATCGCTCAGGTCGGCACCATTTCCGCCAACTCCGACGATTCCATCGGTGAGATCATCGCTGAGGCGATGGAGAAGGTCGGCAAGGAAGGCGTTATCACGGTTGAAGAAGGCAAGTCGCTGCACAATGAACTCGACGTGGTCGAGGGCATGCAGTTCGATCGTGGCTATCTGTCGCCTTACTTCATCAACAATCAGCAGAGCCAGACCGCCGAACTGGAAGAACCCTTCATTCTGCTGCACGACAAAAAGATCTCCAACATCCGTGATCTGCTGCCCGTTCTCGAGGCCGTCGCCAAGGCCGGTCGTCCATTGCTGATCGTCGCCGAGGACATCGAAGGTGAGGCACTGGCCACGCTGGTCGTGAACTCCATTCGCGGCATCATCAAGGTCTGCGCCGTCAAGGCCCCGGGCTTCGGTGATCGTCGC
Organism: Thiohalocapsa sp.; assembly: GCA_049670525.1. Classification (GTDB taxonomy): domain Bacteria; phylum Pseudomonadota; class Gammaproteobacteria; order Chromatiales; family Chromatiaceae; genus Thiohalocapsa. Next base: position 953 of record JBATTL010000523.1, read on the forward strand.
AAAGCGATGCTGCAGGACATTGCCATCCTCACCGGTGGCACGGTCATCGCCGAGGAAGTCGGTCTGTCGCTGGAGAAGGCCACGCTAAACGAGTTGGGCTCCGCGAAGAAGATCCAGATCACCAAGGATGAGACCACCGTCATCGACGGCGCTGGCGCCGACGGCGAGATCAAGGGCCGCTGCGAGCAGATCCGCGCCCAGGTCGAGGAGACCACCTCCGACTACGATCGTGAGAAGCTCCAGGAGCGTTTGGCCAAACTGGCCGGTGGTGTGGCCCTGATCAAGGTCGGTGCTGCGACCGAGGTCGAGATGAAGGAGAAGAAGGCCCGCGTCGAGGATGCGCTGCACGCCACCCGTGCCGCAGTGGAAGAGGGCATCGTCCCCGGCGGCGGTGTTGCGCTGGTGCGCGCCCTAACCAAGATCAAGGGCCTAAAGGGCAGCAACCACGACCAGGACGTTGGCATCACCATCGCCATGCGTGCGATGGAAGAGCCGCTGCGCCAGATCGTCAGCAATGCTGGCGATGAGGCGTCGGTTGTGCTGCACAAGGTCGCCGACGGCGAAGGCAACTACGGCTACAACGCCTCCAATGGCGAGTACGGTGATATGGTCGCAATGGGTATCCTGGATCCGACCAAGGTCACTCGCACCGCGTTGCAGAACGCCTGCTCCGTGGCTGGTCTGATGATCACCACTGAAGCCATGGTTGCCGAAGAGCCGAAGGACGACGCCCCGATGCCGGGCGGCGGTGGCGGCATGGGTGGTATGGGCGACATGGGCGGCATGGGCATGATGTAAGCGCCCCGCGCTCATCGACAATTCGACGGCGCTTCGGCGCCGTCGAATAGCCGACAAAGAAGCCCCGCCGATGCGGGGTTTTTTTGTGTCATCGGGCAAGACAATAGTAATTGCTTGCCTGGTGGTTCGAATGGCCTTCCGCTCGTCTTCGAACCTACCATTCAGCTCGCCAATTCACGCGGAAGAGCGTCACCGGCCGAGCAACTGTGCAAGCGGTTGCAGCGGCTTGATGTGATCACAGGCGATCTTTGTCGCAGCCAATATGGGGACCGCGAGCAATAGTCCGCCAATGCCCCAGAGCCAGCCCCAAATGGCTAGGGAAAGGATAATCGCCAAAGGACTCAGGCTGATGGACCGACCCAAAACAGTCGGCGTAATGAGGTATCCTTCGATCGCATTGATGCTGAAGTAAATGAGCGGTGCCCAGATGGCTTGTCCCGGCGCGTCGAAAGAGATCAGCCCGACGAAGAAGACGATTAAGCCACCAATGATTGTGCCGACATACGGTATGTAGTTCAGGCAAGCAGCCATTGCGCCCCAAAGGACGGGGTTCGGCAATCCGATTAGCCACATCGCCAGACCAATCAGGATACCCAGTACGAAATTGATGCCGCTTGTGGTGAGCAGGTAAGACGACATATAGCAAGCTAATACCAGATTTTTGGTTTTTCATTGACCGATAATCTCGAAATTCTCCGTCAGCAGCGAACGCAGTTCGCCCCGGTAGCTCGCCGGATTGGCAAAGAAGTCTTCGCAGGCCGCTTTGAATTCGTCGAACGTCTCAAAATGGCGATTGTAAAGGATCGTTTTCTTGAAGAATTTCCAGAATCGCTCGATGAGGTTGAGATTCGGCGCATAGGGCGGTAAGAACACGAGCTTGATGCGCGAGTTCTCGAGATAGGCTTGAACGGCTTTG
>JBATTL010000524.1:0-1592 GCA_049670525.1 Thiohalocapsa sp.
TGCCGCCCCAAACCTTGCGCAGGGTCCAGTCGTCGAACAGGTCCCGGTCCAGGTGGATCTGATAGTAGCGGGCTTTATCAGGATTGACCCAGGCGTGATGCTGCGAGTGCTCGTCCATGCTGGCAGTGTAGACGCGGCGGTGGCTCATCCGGCGAGCCCGCAAAGAGCTTCGGTCAGGGGGTGGCTACAGAAAGTGAGCAGGGATTTCAGAGAAGGAAAAAATATAATGCTATACCGATCTCACTACAAGGAGATGGGTTTGGAGGACGATTTCAGCTACGACCCGGAAGAGGACGAGTACTACGAGACCAAGGACTACGAGGAACGCAGTGCGCACATGGCGTTCATCGACACGTATGACGAGCGGAGTTTCTGGAGGCTGCTGGCGACCAGGATGGCCCAGCGTACACTTGCCGCCGAACGCGCCCTGAGCCCTCGGGGGTTTGACGACGAAGAGCAACTGGCATTGCGGATTTTCGAGCTCTCCGAGCACTTCGAAGAGGAATTTTCGAAGAATGGCCTCGACAACGTTCGCATCGATCCGAATACAGGATTCCACTGACTCGGCCGACTTTTGCGCTTAGCCGACAGTATTTGTTGACCTGAGCCACGGCTCACGGAAACCGCGTAAGCTGAGGTTACTACTTTTTACACGTATCCTGATCAGACCCCACGTAGGCGAGAGCATCAAAAACCCGGTGGATCAATGGCAGCAAGCCGGTGAACTGGTGGGTTGGAGGCGAAGCTTTGGATACCAGTCTCGAAACACCTCATCCAGGTCATCGTCCAGCACGCGAGTGCGAGTTTGAAGGAGCAAGTGCGCGCCCTCTTGGGTCCACTGCATTTGCTCCTCTACCGGCCGGCCTCTATCCACCGGGTTTTTGATGCTCTCAAGTATGGAGGTGGCTGTGCATTCTCTGCGAACAGATCGACATGTGTGTGCGTGGTGGGGTATTGGCGCTGCCCTTTCGGCGAGTACGGCGCTAACGACGGAGGCGCTCGCGGCATGCGCGCCGGCCATGGGCAACACCGTCATCTGTTCGGGCGATCTCTCAGGCGGCGTCTCGCTGACGAACCTGGAGGTGGTGTCGATCGAAAACGTCACGTCCGTCATTGCCCCATCGGCCAGTGTGCCGGGCGCGCTCCTCGTCAATAGCGGCGCTGCGGGACCCTCCGGCGGCAACGGCGGCTCAGGGTTATTTGGAAACCTCCAGCCGTTTTCACCGATCACCATCAAGACGGTCGGCGCCGATGCGGCCTCCTTGAGGGTCGAAGGGGGGCGCGGTGGGGATGGCGTCGGAACCGCCAACGGTGTTGGAAATGGAGGCGGCAACGGTGGCGATGGGACCCAGGCCCGCTTGTCCACGGCATCGGGCACTTACAATGTGACCTCGACGGGCCCAGAAATCGCCGCGCTCAATGTTCGCTCTCTGGGCGGTGGCGGCGGGAACGGTGCCAGTCCCCAACTCGTGCCCGGTGTGAACGTCGGTGGCAAAGGTGGCGATGGTGGCTCGGCGAACCTTGTGACGCTGTTCTTGCCGAGCGCCACGTTGACCACTGGGGGCAGCGGTCCGGCGCTCGCGGTCCGCGCG
>JBATTL010000525.1:0-6849 GCA_049670525.1 Thiohalocapsa sp.
ACAGGCTGCCCATGCCCGTCAGGATGATCGCCAGCCCCCGGTCCGAATCCTTCCCCGAGAGCGGCTCGCGAGCGGCGCCGTTCTCGGTCCACTGGGCGGTCATCCACTCCAGGTCGTCGACCAGCAGATCGGTTGCCGCTGCCAGGTACGCGGCGCGCCGCTCGCAATTGCCGCCGGTGCAGTTGGTCGGGTCGTAGTCCGTGGCGGGGCGCTGACCGGAGCCGGGACCCGAGCCGTTGCGGTCTTGTCCCCACAGCAGAAACTCAATGGCGTGATAACCGGTCGCCACATTGGCCTCGATCTCGTCGACCTCATGCAGGGTTTCGGCCAGTAACTCCTTGGTGATCGCCTTCGCATCGATGCTGCGCCCGGACAGCACCAGGGTCTCATTTGCGATGACGTTGGCCCCGTAGTAGGGGTTTTCGTCAGACTCCTCGCCGTAAGACGTCCCGTCGACATAGTCGATCAGTCCCTCGTCAAGGGGCCACGCATTCACCTTGCCTTCCCAGTCGTCGACAATGGCATTGCCGAAGCGGTACACCTCCGTCTGCTGATAGGGGACGCGCGCGGCCTGCCAGGCGGCTTTCGCGGCGGACAGGTTTGCCTCTGTCGGCTCGCTGATCAGCGTTGCGACCGCTGCTTGCAGGCCACGGGCCGTCGTCAGGGCATCCTCATATTTGGCATGCGCCATGTCGGCGTAATGTGCGAGCACGGACTGCTGGTCGAGGCCGGCCGATGCTTGACCGCCAAAGAACAGGCAGGCGGCGAAGAGCATGAGTCTTTTCATGGAAATTCTCGGGTTGTTGATTTCATGGGGACGGTCTACTAACCCGATGGGGTCAGAACAGGGAGGTAAGGTGCAAACCGAACATCCGGCCGCTGGCGCCATCCCGTTGGGGATCGATTGCGTCGAGGCTGTCCATGTCTCCGGATTCCTGTCATCAAATCACTCTTCGAAACCGGCGTGGCTGGGGAGGCAAATGAGCGGTGACTCTCGTCGAGCGCGAATTTAATGCGAATGATAACGATTCGTAACAGGGTTAGCCAAGCGAATCGTTATCATTCCGGATGGAGTGGTTGAAGGAACGCTAGCGACTGAGGTCCGCGACAACTTGGGCGTCGAGGCGCTTGGTGGATATGTCTCTGAAGCAGAGGGGTCGTAAACCAGTACCTGGTGCCGCGAGGCGGCTATCGTTAAGGCTTAACAATTGCCGACAGGCGAGCACGTTCATCTGCGGAACGATATTCTGTTTGCTGCGAGGTCTACGGAAGAGGAGCCGTGTCCGTGTCCCCTTCAATCTCAACGTTCCCCTTCTCCACTTGGTCGTTGATGGCACCGACGGCTGTGATCGTGCTCGTGGACTTCCCGTCGCCTGTAACCGTGCTGCAGCCCGAACTCAGAGCGCCGGGGGCAACGAAAGCAAGCAGCGTCCAGTAGACAGTTGTTCTTCTCTTCATGGCGTTCTCCGTCGAAACCCTGGTTCGCGTGTGGTTGGAGCAAACACGTACGCTCTCAGTGAAGCATTGCCGGCGCGACGTCAGAAATCTGATGACAGCCTATACTGCCGGTCGGGCATCGGACAGGCGAAAATCGACTCGGCCTTGCGGCCGTGACTGCAAGTCCTAGCGGACGATGACGCAGGGTCGCTCAGGATTCAGTTGTATCGAGTATTCTGCGGGGCCCGAGTTTTTCGTGGTGGCTTTCGCTGACGCTGGCTTTACGCCTTCAGTTTCATCTTTTCCAGCGACGTACGGCGGCTGGGCTATCAGACGCTAGATGCGATTGAGAGAAACGGCCAAGTGGCTGCACCGCTCAGCGAGCTGTCCATTCTTGTTTGAGCAGGTCAGGCCCCCCGTGCTATTCACCGGACGGACACGAGCGCGGCGCCGGGATAGGCTTCGCACGTACTTCCGGCGAAGTTGCTCGTCCGTGGCGAGAGGCAAGATCACCCGGAACCTCGCACCCGTCAGCGGGCCATCGATGAGCGATACTTCCCCCCCATGGGCATAAGTGACCGCTCGAACGAGGGCGAGGCCAAGGCCAGTTCCACCCGCGTCCCGGCAGCGGCTTTCTTCAAGGCGGGTGAACCGCTCAAAGACGCGCTCGCGGTCGGCCTTTGCGACACCGAGGCCGTCGTCGTCGACGGTCAACACGGCCTTGCCATCCACGCTTGATAATGCCAGGTCGATTACGCTTCGTGCATGTCGGGCGGCGTTGCTCAACAAATTTTCGACCAACCGGGAGAGCTGATCCGTGTTGCCCTTCACGCGCGCCGCCGAGACCTTGACCGTGCGAACCGGAATTCGGTTGATTCTTTGTGCCTCTTCCAGCAATAGATCGTCGAGATCCAGCACATGATGTGTCTCGCGGTGATTCTCGTCCGCGCTTGCGATGGTCAGCAAGTCCCCAACGAGTCGCTCGAGTCGCTTGCTCTCCGCGAGCGCGACCTGGACCGCAACTTTGAAGTCTCCCGCCCCAGGGTGGCCCAACGCGACCTCGGCCTCGGTAATGATGGCCGTGATAGGACTGCGCAGCTCGTGTGAGGCGTCAGAGACGAACTGACGTTGACTCCTCACCCCGGCTTCGAGCCTGACGAGCATCCCATTCATCGTCTTTGCCAGCGTCTCGATTTCGTCACCCGACTTTGGTTCCGGTACCCGCTCGCCCAAGGTTCGGTCCGTGATACACCTGACATGCTCGACGATTCGAGACACCGGCCGCAAAGCACTTCCCGTCACTACCCAGGCGACAATCGCGTTCAGCGCCACGAGCACCGCCAAACCGAGCCACATGGCGGCCGTCAAGATTGTGATGTCACGGTGGATGGTATCGAATGGCGTCGACGCAACCAAGACATAGTCGCCCTTGGAAGTGCTAACCATGAGCTTGGTCCTCGACCAGTTATCCGGATCCGTCAATGCCTCGACACGCTCCTCTACTTCCTCGTCGAGCTTCTCGCCAAGTTCCCACTCCAGCTCCGCCGGCAGATCCTCGAGAGAGAGCCTCTCGGGTAGCCGATCCGAGGACGACAAGCCAAGTCTGTCTTTGATGGCAGGTATGTCGGCGGCATCTAGATCAGTCGGGGGTTCAATCAACACCACAGCCGACGTAATTCCCAACGACGATGCTAGCCGCCGTCCCCTGCTGTCTTCGACGCTGAATTGGGTACCATCGGCCCCAACGGGCAGATCCAAATCGCCCGGCTCCACACCGGCGCGGATCTCTCGGCGCAACCGCTCGAGAACTTTATGGTTGTCCGCGTTGACGTGAAAGTGCACCTCATTCTCAATTATTCCCACCATCAGCATCGAGCTACCGGCGAGCATTAACGCGAACGTTGCAGCAACTACCGCGGTAATCCGCGCCCGCACACTGGAAAACCGATTACGCATGCCTTCCGTCCAACCGGAACCCGACACCCCTTACCGTTTTTAACAAACGTTTACCGTATGGTTGATCGATTTTTCGACGTAGATAACCGACATAGACGTCGACAATATTAGGGTCACCATCAAAATCCATCCCCCATACCTGGCAAAGCAAGGTCTGCTTGGGTACGACTTTTCCGCCTGCCCGCATCAGGACCTCCAACACCGCAGCTTCGCGGCCGGTGAGCTCAACCGACTCACCGTCGAACCAGCATTGCCGACCCGTCGGGTTATAGCGCAACCGACCCGACGCCAGTTCTTCAAAGTGTGGTTCTCGGCCACGCCGCAGCAACGCGCGAAGGCGCGCCATCAGAACCATAAACGAGAACGGTTTACTCAGAAAATCATCAGCACCGGTGTCAAGACCTGAAGCGACATCATGTTCACTTGATTTCGCGGTGAGCATGAGAATAGGCGTTATATTGCCTTCTTTACGCAGCTTACGGCATACGTCATAGCCGTTCATCTCGGGCATCAGTATGTCCAGTATTATCGCGGCATAATTACCCTCCCGGGCGCGCCACAGCCCGTCCGCGCCATCCGTGGCGACATCGACATCAAACCCCTCCATCTGCAGGCCGCGTTCAACCGCAGCGGCAATGGCACGTTCGTCTTCCACTATAAGTACCCGCATAAGTTCTCGAGTATGCGACGCCGACGCTAAGAGTTTCCTAAGAAATCCGTCCGTTCGTCGAAAACCGTGCCGATATCTCTGAGGGTTTCGTTGAAATACTCAATCCGTTGCTTTTCGATTGTATTGAGAGCAAAAAATTCCCTAATCCATATCCTTAGGATTCTCTCAGCATCAATCACTTAGAGTACAAATCGTCGGCGCAATACTCGTCTGGTCGATATTTAGTAGGCGTTTCGCCGTCGATTCTTGTAGGGCAGGTGTGACTCAATAGCATCAATTCGGATGCTTGGATCCACTCTAAACGCGACTGCGGCAAAAAACGTCTTTAACCCTCATCCTCCACAAACACTCTCCGAAGGAGACACCTCATGCGTAAAAAACCCATGTACGCAATACTATTGATTCTGCTCGTGCTTTCAAGCATGACGGTTGGCGCAGTGAACTCAGAACCGCTTTCCAAAGGTCCCATGCAAATATTGAATCACGACAGGCTGGACTCGTTACGCTTCGAGCCAGTGACCGCAGTCGCTGTTCCAAATGGAGAGGAAGTCTCTAGCGCACCGAGTACTGCTGCCGTGATGTCGTTCCAAGCGTTCGGCAATCTGATTGAACTGACACTGGAACGTAACGATCGACTCATCGTGAACTTGCCCAAAGATCAAAAAGACGAACTCCAGCGTTCTAACATAGAACTCTACCGTGGCCGCATAAGCGGCCAGCCAGATTCCTGGGCGCGTATAACAAAGATCGGCGAACACTTCTCCGGGATGATCTTTGACGGAACCGACGTGCTGCTCTTGGATCCATCCGATGACGTCTCTGCCGCCTTGTCGATCGCCGCCGATCCGGGCGCGTTCCAGCATATCATTTACCACCTCTCGGACGTTCTGTTGCCCAGCGGTGGTTGCGCGGTTGATCCGTCTGCGCAGCCGCTAAACGACTACGGTGATCTGGTCAATCATTTACGGGGTATGTTTGCACGAGATTTAGCGGCCGCTAACGCAGAATTGGATCTCGCTGTCGTTGCAGACGAGCAATTCGTACAAAGCAATAGCAATCCCAGCGCGGCTGTGCTCGCACGGATGAACGTTGTCGACGGTATTTACTCCGAGCAGGTCGGAGTGCAACTCAATATTGTCGAAATCAAGATCCTATCGGAAAACGGGCCGTTAACCGCTACGGATTCCTCTTCCTTGCTACGTCAGTTCAGTAGCTACAGCGCGTCGCCGGCTCTCAACAATCCCGGACTCGCACACCTGTTTACCGGACGCGACCTCAACGGTAACATAATCGGCATTGCGTATATCGCGGCGCTGTGTAGCGACCGCTTCGGCGTCGGACTGAGCCAAACCATAGGCACCGGGACGGCCGGGGCGTTAACGGTGGCGCACGAAATTGGACATAACTTCGGCGCGCCCCATGACAATCAGCGAGGGTCTGCATGCGCAGGCAGCCCGGGTACGTTCCTGATGAACCCATTTATAAATGGAAGCGATCAGTTCTCGGATTGCAGTCTCGAGCAAATGGGGCCGAATGTAGCCAACGCGGCCTGCATTACACCGATATCAATTGAGCCTACCGCAGATGTGCGCCCCGTATTGCCGGCTAGCTCCGTCAATGCGGTTGTTGGCGAAGTCTTCGATTTCGTTGTCGAGGTAAGAAACAGCGGTACCGTAACGGCATCCAACGCAACTGCACTGGTGACGCTTTCGACGTCGATCTCGCTTGTCGACGTAAGCGTTGATAATGGGCAATGCACTGATGAGGACGTCGGAGAAGTGAGTTGTACGTTCGGCAGTATTGTCCCGGATGGCGACCGGACCATCACGCTGTCGCTGCAAGCCACGGAGGCGGGTGAGTTTGTCGGCGCTGTGACTGTTGAGGCGGATAACGATGCCGATCCCAATAATAATCGCTTGGATGCTTCGTTCAATATAGAACCTGTCGCCGACACGCCGACGGCTGACGTCGCCGTCGTGCTGCCTACGGAACCGGTCAGCGGTGTCATTGATCGGGATATCCCTCTCAACATCGCTATTTCGAACGACGGTCCAGCCGCGGCGACAACCGTCCGCGCAACCATTGATATTCCGCCCGGCTTGGCATTGCAGAGATCCGCGGTCAATGCCGGTTCATGCGTCGACGATGACGGCGGCCGGATCACGTGCGAACTGGAGGATCTTCCGTCCGGAAGCAACAGCAGGATTGAGTTGGTCCTGCAAGGAGACGAACCGGGTGAATTCGTTTTGGATATCGAGGCTTCGGCCGACAACGACCTGAATATCGAGAACAACATCGGGCAGGTTACGATCAAAGTCGGCGACTCTGAGGACGTCATATTCGAATCACACTTCAACAGGGGCACGGACGGCTTCAGCTATTTCGATGACGCCTTTGGGACCAGCCAGCCGAGATATGCCAGGGGCTACTACTCACGTTGGAGGGCTTCCGGCGGCGGTGGTGGTCTCATGGTGCAACTGGGTGGACGCAATAACGCCGATATCCTCGGCATGTCGGGTGGCTGGAAGCGTTCCTTCGCATTGGCGGAGACCCGACAGGTTGTGCTGACGATGCGCTTCCGGCTAACTCAGCGAAGCGGCTACGAAGCGGATGAGTTCAGCACCGCGCTGCTGTCCGTAGACGGGAATCTTGTCGTCCAATCCGGCGATGAGTTCCTTGCGAAGATAGCGGGTGACGGCAATGGCGGTGGGAACCGGACAACCGGCTGGATTACCGTCGTTCTCGATCTCGGCGTACTATCTGCGGGTGATCACACTGTTATGATC
>JBATTL010000526.1:0-2461 GCA_049670525.1 Thiohalocapsa sp.
GTTTCAGCGTCTATCGGCAGGCCATAACGCCGGAGAGCGCGGCGCCCCAACCCGGCCAGTTGGTCTTCCTGCGCGTTGACAAGCTCGAACGCCTGGCAGATCAGATCACAACGGAGCACAAGGACGCCCGGCTCGTGCAGGTGTATCGGCGCGGGCCGGTGGCGTTGATCGAGATTCTGGATTCCAGGTCCGCGATTCGCGCCGGACGCGAACACCGACGGCGTTCAGGGCCTCAATGATGGCGATCGGGATTGGTGACGAAGTGCTGGCGGCATCGAGGCAGGTTCCGGGGCACCTCTTAGCGGCGGGCGCCGATTGGGTCGTGGCGGTTCAATCACCGTTTGTCGGTCCGAAATGGCCTACGTGGTCGATCCGAGTGCGTTGACATGAGCGAAGGGCTACTCGCCTTCCTGCGCCGGGACTTGCGGGACGACTTGGCCGCAGGCGCCGAGCGCGATCCGGCCAGGTCCCAGGGTGGCGCCGTCTGGTTGTTGATCTGGGCGCTCGCCGCCGCAGCGACCGGGATCAGTCTGTATCAGCTGTCTGGTTACCATACCGGCTTCGTTAGCTTGAACGAGTTAGCCGCGCTTGCGCCGGATCGGCTGTGGGAATGGCTGACCATGCTCGGCGATGAACGGGTGGCCTTTGCGCTGACGCTGCTGTTCGCACGTCGTCATCCGCGCCTGTTTTGGACTCTGGTCTGCGCCGCGCTGGTGGCAGCGGCCTATTCGCGCGGGTTGAAACCGCTGTTCGACGCGCTCCGACCCCCCGCTGTACTGCCCAGCGATGCCTTCAACCTGATCGGGCCAGAGCGTCGGCGCGAGAGTTTCCCGTCCGGCCACAGTGTTACTGCGGCGGTCTTCTTCGGCCTGTTGGTCTATTATGCGCGGCGCCTGCACTGGCGCCTCCTTTTTTTGGTGCTTGGCTTGCTCGCGGGTTTGAGCCGCGTGGCGCTCGGCGTGCACTGGCCGGTCGACGTGGCAGCGGGTCTCGCCGGTGGTGCACTCGCCGCCCTCGTTGGGGTCTGGCTTTCGCGGCACAGTCCTTGGGGTATCGACCATGTGATCCTGCACCTGATCCTTGTGGGCATCGCCTCGATCATGGCGTTGTCCCTGTGGTTCGACGACAGCGGCTATGTCGGCGCTGCGAATCTGTTGCGGGTTCTTTCTGTCGTCTGCCTGACCTCTGCGTTTGTTTCCTATTTTTTGCGGCCTGTGTGGAAGGCGTCAAAGCGTGGCGCCGGTTCAGGCTAAGAGTGCGGTACTGTTTGATTGGTGGTTGCGGAATGCGAGCCAAGCCGCGCCAACGCCGAGGCAGGATCGTTTGGGTCGACCCGAATATCAGGCGACGGCTCGCCAATCGCCGGTGTCGCTTCGACCGCGGCAGTCGCTTCTGAGATCAACAGCACCCGTAATGGGAGCCCCCGTGCCCGCAGGCGTCGCACCAGTTCGCGGCGCTGCCGGTCCCAGTCCAACAGCACGAAGATGCAGGCACTGAGCCGCGGGATTTGGCCGATGACCATGTTGCTCAGCTCGGCGAAGTCACCGGTGCGGTTTGGTTCCAGGCAGGCCAGGACCTCCAACCGGCCGGCTCGCGACAACAGGCCTCGGCCTCCGGTGAGGGTGCGGGCACGGTCGGTGACAAACATCAGGTCCAGCAATGCATTCTGGCCGCCGCCGGCATGGGTAAGCGGGTCGATGAGTGACGCGGCAACCGAGACCGCGCACTCGAATCCCGCATTCTGTTCCGCACCTTGGGCATCCCGGTCGCCATGCTGGCTGACAAAGCTGTCGAGAATCAGGGCCTGGCGGCTGAAGAACTCGTCCTGGTATTCCTTGACGACCGGTTCGCCGCTGCGGGCCCAGGCGGCCCAGTGTATGTGCCGCGGCGAGTCGCCGGGCAGATAATCCCTGAGCCCAATGAACTCCCGTGAGTCACCCACTGCCGATGCCAGGTTGACGCCACCTGGCTGGAGCCGGCGGTGACCGGGCTGCGGCAGGGGAGGTATCGGGTAGCGCTTAGGTAACACCAGCACAGCGTCGCGACCTTCCAGAAGCGTTTCGCGATGCATCAGGCCGAGTATGTCGGTGCGCACAACCGCCAGTGCGTCGAGTCTCAGCCATCCCCGGCGAGTTGGTGTGATATCGAGGCTTTGGTCGAATGCTTCCCCGGGGGCGAGGGGTGGTAGTCGCACCGGGTTCGGGGGCTCGGCGGAGCGCCGCTGCCTCACCAGCCATTCCCAGCGCGGATAGCCGAACAGGCGCTCCACCGGGCTCAGCCGCGCCTCGATGGGCGCGCGCGCGTTGAGGAAGGTGATTCGGTCCGGGCGTGGATCAGCCAGTCGCTCTATGAGGTCATAGGCGGCGCTCGGCCGATCGCCGACGTTGCGCAGCCGGACCTTGTAGCTGCATGGCTCGCCGACGCGGGCGTGGCGCGGCAGTCGGCGCATGCTCCTAAGCGC
>JBATTL010000527.1:0-7864 GCA_049670525.1 Thiohalocapsa sp.
CGGCGGCGGTGCGCGTTGTGATGCAGCGCTACTATGAAGCATTGGGCAGCGAGCGGCGGTTGCACTGAAGATCGCGTCTGAATCCGCAGCGACGCGCATCGGGCTCCAATGCGGCAGCCCCGCCGGCACCATTGCCCCCAGGCATATCACCAATACAAGACACCATGAAGATCCTTGCCGATTTTTTCCCTGTCATTCTGTTCTTTATCGCCTATAAGTTCTACGGAATCTACGCCGCGACCATTGTCGCAATCGGCGCATCAGCGGTGCAGGTCGCTTGGATGCGCATCAGGCACAAGCGCACCGAACGTACTCATCTCATCACGCTCGGACTCTTGGTCGTGTTTGGTGGTCTAACGCTGGCGTTGCGCGACCCGATTTTCGTGATGTGGAAACCGACCATCGTCAACTGGCTTTTCGCCGCGGCCTTCCTGGGTAGCCAATTCATCGGTGACAAGACACTGGTCGAGCGGATGATGTCGCAGGCCATCGAGGTGCCATCCGTCATTTGGCGACGACTCAACCTCGCCTGGACCGGTTTTTTCGTCGTCTCCGGCCTGGCCAATCTCTACGTCGTTTATGTCGGCAGTGGCTTTTTCGACGCGAAACAGGCGCTGATCGACGCCACCGGCCAACACGAGGTCGACCTAGCGCGTTGCGCCGATCTTTTTTCCAGCGCGGAGCTCGCGTTGTGTCAGGCCGCGCAGGCAAGCGAGGAGCTTTGGGTCAATTTCAAGCTATTCGGTATGATGGGGATGACGATTGTGTTCGTCATCGCCCAGGCTTTCTACCTGGCCCGCCACATCCAGGACAATGGACCAGGCGACGAACCTGGCAGCCCGCAGGAGAAGCAGACCAGCTGATATGTTCTACGCCATTATCGCCAGCGACCGACCGGACAGTCTTTCGGCACGCCGATCAGCTCGACCGGAGCATTTGAAACGCCTTGAGACCTTGCAGGCCGAGGGTCGCCTCCTGCTGGCCGGACCTCATCCGGCCATCGATGCAAGCGACCCAGGCGAAGCGGGCTTCACCGGCTCGCTGGTGGTGGCCGAGTTTGACGACCTTGACGCCGCGCGCGCCTGGGCGGATGCCGATCCTTACGTGGCGGCCCGTGTCTACCGAGACGTCCTGGTAAAGCCATTCCTTCGGGTGTTCCCGTCCTGAATCTCCGAAACTCCAAGCAATCCGAACAAAGGAAATCATTAATGAGACCAAGACTTCCCCTATCGCTGATTTTCACCGCACTCATCGCCGCAGCTCCGGCTTGGGCTGTGGCCCAGGAAGACGCTGCCGAGTCCACGCCAATCGCCACGGTGAATGGAACCGAGTACAGTCTCGATCTGTTCCGCGTCTTCTTCACCCAGCGGATGCAGGAAACCAATGGCCAAAACACCCCGGCATTTCAGGAGCAGGCCTTTAACGAATTTCTAAGCGTCGTCGCCGCCGCCCAGGAAGCCGATAAGCGCGACCTCGGTGCAAACCCGGACGTACAAACGGCGCTTGAATTGCAGCAATTGATGATCATGTCCAACGCTGCGTTGCAGAGCATCGCAAACGATTCGCCACCTACCGAGGACGAACTCAAGAAGGCATACGAACAGTTCAAGGAACAGGCCGAGCGCACCGAGTACAAGGCACGGCATATCCTGCTCGATGACCAGGCCAAGGCGGAGGAATTGATCAAATCCCTAGACGCCACCGACGGAAAAGACTTCGAGAAACTGGCGCGAGAGAATTCGCTCGGTCCGACGGCGGAAAAGGGGGGCGACCTGGGCTGGTTCGACGCGCGTCAGATGGTCAAACCCTTCGCTGACGCCGTCGCCAACTTGGAGCCAGGCAGCTACACGGAACAGCCGGTGCAGACGCAATTCGGCTGGCATGTGATCTTGCTCGAAGAGACGCGCGCCGCGGAGCCGCCGTCATTCGAAGATGCAAAGCCCAATCTTGAGGCTGCGGTAAAGCGCCAGAAGGTAGCCGACGCGCTGAACAAACTACGCCAGGACGCGAAGGTCGACCTGAATCAGGAAGTGATTAAGCTCAAAGAGGAAGTGGACGCGACGGAATAACGGCTCGGACTGCGCCCCGGACAGGTGTTCTTTGCGGCGCAGTCCTCTCGATATTGTCGTTATCGCCGAGCCCGAACCAGCGGTCAGCGCCGTATCCTCTCGGGAGAACTGAGGTGATTAGCCAACCTGGCCGCTAAGCAGCGCTGAACGGCGGAACGCGGTTTCGCCCTGTCTTCATGCTCAGTCGCTTGGGCAACCAAAATGGCGGCACATCTCTATGCCCCGCCAAGCATCCAACATCTCAGCGCTCCCTAGGGTTCGCAAGCCTTCACAACCTGCCGGCCTTCCAGCGGCTGAATAGGCCGCGCGTTTGGACCGCCCAATTGTGCGAGCCTTCGCAGATCCCCGACATCTACCTCGAGCGCATCGCGCAGCACATACCAGCGAATACCCTCGGTGCAAGGAGGCCGGGTCAGTGAGCCTTGGTAGGCGAGATACGCCTTACGCCCCGGCAACAGAAACAACGCGTTGACGCCGACGTTGCAACCATGGTAGCGCTCACCGGGCTTGCTTGGGGCGTTGTCCAGTATCCGCCGGAAGATCTGGTTGACCCGTCGACCGGCGATCACAGGCACCGCAACAACCGCGATATCGCCCAGGTTATTGCCGTGAATCAGTTGCAGTTCAGCGTCGGCCAAACGCCCGTCGATGACGTGTTCCGCGGGCACGTGAAAACGAACTTCTATCAGCTCATAGCTCAGGCCGTCGACGACCAGATAGCTCCCGCGGTCATATCCGAGTCGCAGCGCTTGGCCGTCGTTGGTGGCGTGCAGCGAGCTACTGCGGTACCGAAACCGAAGGGGATGGCACGGTACGCCCATGGCCGTTGCAGCATTCAGGGACACCGGCGACTGAGAACGGCCCAAAGCGCAGGCCGCGAACTTCGGGGAAAGCTCACCCCATCGTTCGGGCCCGTTTTCACCGACGTGAGACCACATGCCTTCCGCAGTCTGATTGGCACCGAGGTCAGACTGCCAGGCTTGAACGTCGGCGCCAAGGAGTGCAAACAATACGAAAAGCGTGTCGCAGCGCGCACCTAATCGGGTTTTGGACATCCGTTGCCTCCAGCGTCATATCCGACTTCTAGTCTTTCGCCTTGTTGCGTTTGTCAATTGCCGCGATGGGGACCACCCGGGCTGCCTGACGTTCATCGGCGTAGTAAGGACGCTCGCCGCCGCGGCCATCGGCATCAGCCATCTCCTTCTCTCGGGCCGAGATCAGGGCCAGGCACTGTCGAACATCCTGGATCGTGGCCTCGGATAATGGGTGCTTCATGCCGGGTGGTGGCGTTACGTCCTTGATGATGGCCGACAGCGTCTTTCGCATGGCGATCATGATCCTCTGTTCTTGACTCAGTTCTGACATGGCTGCGACTCATTGAAACGATAGTCAGGTACGACCCGCCCATACCGGCATAGGCTAGACATCAGAATACTCTCGCCGAGCCGGCGGGGATCGGAGTGAAGCAGGACAAAATTCGACGCCCCGGCGATCCACGTTCTTCATTGGCCGTCAATCATGCGTGCTAACTGCGTCTCGTCCAACACCGGCACGCCAAGCGATTCCGCTTTCTTGAGCTTGGAACCAGCATCAGCGCCCGCTAACAGATAATCGGTATTGCGCGAAACGCTGCCCGAAACCTTGGCTCCCATGGCCTGTAGGTCCGCCCTAATCTCGTCGCGCGGACGGCTCAGTGCGCCAGTAATGACAAAGGTCTTGCCCGCCAGCACCGGTGCGGGCATCTGCCTGCGAACGGTTTCGAGCCGAGGCCAGTGGACACCGCCGAGCTCGGGGTCGAGCAGCCGCTCGATAACCTCTCGGTTGTGGGGCTGAGCGAAGAAGGCCACGATGTGGGCGGCAACGATCGGCCCAACCCCTTCAACGACACTCTGCTGAGCACCCGACAATGCCTCTGGAGTGGCCGCGCGCAACGCACCGATACTGTCGAAGCGCTGCGCGATACCCGCCGCGATATCCGCGTTGATTCCCCGAACGCCAATACCCAGGAGCCAATTCTTGAGTCCGCAATGGGTTTCGGAATCTGGATGGTCTGAAAGGTATTCGATCAGCGCTGCGGCTGTCTTGGGTCCAACCCCTTGCACACCTCTGCGAACAAAGTCCGAAAGTTCGGCCTTCATCAATGGGGCTATATCGCCAAAGTGTTCGGCAAGTGCAGCCGCCGTCGCCTCGCCAACCTCACGGATGCCGAGTGCATAAATGAAGCGTGCAAAGGTCGTTTCGCGGCTTTGGTCCAACGCGTCCCGCAGATTCTGAGCGGATTTCACCGCCATGCGATCAAGACTTGCGTAGTCGTCGATGCCAAGCCGGTAGAGGTCGGATGGGTCACGCACCAGATCCCGCTCGACGAGCTGGTCGATCAACTTGTCACCGAGCCCTTCGATGTCCATGGCCCGGCGCGACGCGAAATGGCGGATCGCCTCCTTGCGCTGGGCCGCGCAGAACAACCCACCACTGCATCGGGCCACGGCCTCGCCCTGTGCCTGGACCACATCTGACCCGCAAACCGGACAATGCGCGGGCAATTCCACGGGGTGAGTGTCGGCGGGCCTGCGCTCGATTAGAACCCGCACTACTTCGGGGATGACGTCTCCCGCCCGGCGCACAAACACCGTGTCACCGGAGCGCACGTCCTTGCGGCGCACCTCATCCATGTTGTGCAGTGTGGCATTGGAGACCGACACCCCGCCAACCTGGACAGGCTCCAGCCGGGCGACGGGCGTGATCGCGCCGGTGCGCCCGACCTGAAACGCGACGCTTTTGACGGTCGTCAGCTCCTCCTGGGGCGGGAACTTGAACGCGATCGCCCAGCGCGGATCACGGTCGCGAAAACCGAGAATTCGTTGGTATGACAGTGAATCAACCTTGAACACGACACCATCGATCTGAAATGGGAGTGCATCTCGCTTCGCCGCAATGTCGCTGTGATAAGCGATACAATCATCGATACCTTCGAGCACACGCAAATAGGGTGAAACGCGCAAACCCCAGCTCTTAAGAGCCTCGATGGCAGCGTGCTGCGTATCGCCGACGGGACGCCCTTCCGCGAATCCGAGGCCGTAGCAGAACATCTCAAGCGGCCGACTCGCGGTAATCTTCGGATTCAGTTGCCGAAGACTCCCGGCTGCAGCGTTTCGAGGATTCTTGAATTCTCCCTGGCCGCTATTTCGCATCCTCTCGTTGAGTCCATTGAACGCCGCAAGAGGCAGCAAGACTTCACCACGGATCTCGAGAAATTGCGGCCAGCCCTGACCCATGAGACGCAATGGTACGGAACGTATCGTGCGGACTTGCCGGGTCACGTCTTCTCCCACCCGCCCGTCGCCGCGGGTCGCCGCCCGGGCAAGCACACCGTTCTCGTAAACGACACTAATGGCTAGTCCATCGAATTTCGGCTCAGCCAAATAAGTGATAAACGCTGCACCAACCTCTCGGCGAACGAGGTCGTCGAAACTACGCATCTCAATAGCGTTTTTCGCATTCTTGAGGGAGAGCATGGGTACTCGATGCTCCACCTCGGCGAAGTCCGCGAGCGGCTCGCCGCCAACCCGCTGGGTAGGCGAATCAACCGTAACAAGATCCGGGTATGTTGCTTCTAGTGCCTCGAGCTCCCTGAAAAGCCGATCGTACTCGGCATCCGGGATCTCGGGGTCATCGAGGACGTAATAGCGATAACCATGATGCGTCAATTTCCGACGCAAACGCTCGGCGCGGACGAGGACATCCGAGGTAGGGGTCGATGGGGCATCAGTCATTCCGAGGCGGTCTGATCGGACTGGCGCTGAAGCAGAGCGGACACCTGGCCACGGAGAGCCCGAGCGCGATCGTTTGTCAAAGGCTGGCGACCCTTTGCCTGCACTTCGCCATCGAGGACGTCGGCCAGATCGCGAGCACCGTGCAGCAGTTCATCAAACACCATCAGGTCGCTTGGGTCACCATCGAACTGCGCGAACAGCGCCAGACCCTGGGTCTCGAAGCTATCCATATGATGGAAAGGAAAGGAACCCGGTTTGACCAGGTTGGCCATGCTGTATAGGGGCCCTCGGACGCTTTCCTCGGATGCCTGGCGATGGAAGATATCCATGCTGCCCGGTGTCAGTTTGAGGCGGCCGGCGGCAGCGAGAATGCGCTCGCCGGCAAAGGGCTCGCCGCGAGTGACGACAAACAGCTGGATCAGCAAGGGCTCCCTTGAGTCCATCGGCCCACTTGGGCTGGCGGATTCGTCGGCCCCCGTCTCAAACTCGGACTGCTGCCCCGGTCGGGCACCGACGCCGGACGAGTCGTCGGCCATCTCATCGGACGTGACCGTCACCGAGTCGCGCGCCTGTGCATCGAAATCGTCCGCCCCCGGACGGGCATCCGCCGTCGAAGCGGTTTGCGCGAATTTGGCCTCGGACCGCGAGCTCGATTCGAAATCCTCCCAAGGCTCCTCCGGCGACTCATCAGAGTCCACGGGGCCCAAGTTAGGCTCGCGCTTGTCGCCCAGGTAGTTTTCCCAGTCTTGCTCTCGGTCGGGGCCTTCGGCGCGACGACGCTCCCAAAGGTACAACCCGATCAAGAACGCGACTCCGACGACGATCAGGATTAGGCGCAGTGTAGCGGCGTCCATACTGTTCTCGACCCTCGATGTATGCTCGCACGGCAGTATATCAGCGGCGGCGGCGCAAGGACGAAGGACTAATCGCTTGTGATTGCGTCCGACACAGGCTTGCATCGGGGTTCAAGACGCGGCAACCATGCGCGCGGCCTCCTCGACGTCAACCGACACCAGCCGCGAACACCCCGGTTCATGCATGGTCACGCCAATCAGGTGATCGGCGATCTCCATCGTGACCTTGTTGTGGGTGATGAATATGAACTGGACCTGATCAGACATGGAGCGTACCAACTCGCAGAAACGCCCGACGTTCGCGTCGTCCAGCGGGGCGTCGACCTCATCGAGCATACAAAATGGCGCTGGATTGAGCTGAAAAATCGCGAACACAAGCGCAACCGCAGTGAGGGCCTTTTCCCCTCCGGAGAGGAGATGAATACTGGAGTTCCGTTTGCCGGGCGGGCGCGCCATGATGGTAACGCCCGTCTCGAGCAGATCGTCGCCCGTTAGCTCGAGGTAGGCGTGGCCGCCGCCGAACACCCGCGGGAACAGCTGCTGCAGACCCTGATTAACGCGATCGAAGGTTTCTTTGAACCGGCTGCGGGTCTCGCGGTCGATCTTGCGGATGGCCGCCTCCAGCGTCTCCAACGCGGCACCGATGTCCTCGTGCTGTTGCGCAAGGTAATGCATACGCTCGGACTGCTCATTGAACTCATCGATCGCGGCCAGGTTGATGTTGCCGAGGCGCTGGATACGACTACGCACCTGAACAAGTTCAGCCTCCCGAGCCGCGACTGTCGTCGCGGGATCGGTATCCTCGAGGACGGCCGGCGCCGTGCAGTCACGTTCGGCGAGTTGTTCCTCGACCGTTCGCCGACGCACCAGCAGTTCTTGGCGTTCCAGACGTTTCGCGTCCAGCCCCCGCCGGGCATCCCCCACGGCCTGATCCAAGCGCTGACGCTGCTGCTCCGCATCGCGGACCAACTGATCCAACGCCTCCATCCGATTACGCGCGTTCGCAAGCTCGGCTTCTACCGTCAGGCGTTGCGCGAGTTGCCGTTCAAGCTGCTCGCGCTGATCTATTAGAGGCTCCGCGTCCCGCTCAAGGGCCTCACCCAGTTCATCACGACGCCCACTTAGCGAGCCAAGCTGCGCGCGCGCGCGCTCCAGCGCGGCCTCGACC
>JBATTL010000528.1:0-3691 GCA_049670525.1 Thiohalocapsa sp.
ATAGACCTCTGTGCCGTGGCAGCTCGTGCAGTTTTCCGTATAGAGCGTATGACCATCGGACTCCTCGGCAGCGGCGTTCACGGCAAGTGAAAGGCCGCCGGCGAGCGCGGCGCCGGTGACGAAACGGGTGACGATTCGATGCATTGACGGTCTCCGTGATCGGGTAGGGGAAATATATCGGCGTTGCCGGTCATGACGCCAGGCGAACGCGGTACCATGCACGACATCGTGACCGTAACGGGAGAAGCCAATGGGCAAAGAGGATAATCTGATCTGGATGGATTTGGAAATGACGGGCCTCGATCCGTTCCGCGATCAGATTCTGGAAATCGCCACCGTGGTCACCGATCCGCAGCTCGAGATTTTAGCCCAAGGACCTGTAATCGCGCTGCACCAGCCCGAGCATGTACTTGCCGCCATGGACGATTGGAATACCCACCATCATGGCCGGTCCGGCCTGTTGGAGCGAGTCCGCAACAGCACATTCGATGAGGAATACGCCGAGCAGGAGACGCTAGCCTTTTTTCAAAAATGGTCCGTGGCGGGCAAGTCGCCGCTGTGCGGCAACAGTATCTGCCAGGACCGACGCTTTCTGGCGCGCTGCATGCCGCGACTCGAGGCGTTCATGCACTACCGCAACCTGGATGTCAGCAGTCTGAAGATTCTCGCCAAGTTGTGGGCGCCGGATCTCGTGGATGGCTTCAAGAAGCAGAATAAACACCAGGCGATGAATGACATCCGCGAGTCCATCGATGAACTGAAGTACTACCGGGCGGAATTCCTGCGGATCTAGGCCGCAGTTCCCCTTTGATGTAGCAGGCGAGCATGCACGGCAATCGATGCGCATGCACCCGGTCCTCAGTTGACCCTGTTGATGACTCCACTGACAAACGAGCGGCCTTGTTGCCGCATGGCTTTTTCGATCGCGTGCGCCAGAGCAGGTTTGGACAGGGTTTTTCCGTTCATCACCATCCGCGATGGCGATGCGGAGTACGAGGATAAGGGGTCGCCTAGCGCCATTGCGGTATGCTCGACCGCGTTGTAGTCGAAGTAGCAAGACGCTGCGCCGGGACCGTCAGTGTGGACCCAACGTAACTGGACAGCGGCATGCTCGTAGCCCCGTGTCTCGGTCTTGGTTTCCGTCCATTTTGTCGGTTTCGACCCTCCAAGCTGTACGCTGACCAGATTCTTGCATAGGGTTATGCGCACGTCTTCGCCCGAGCCTGAGCACGCGGTCAAGACGAGGAGTGCTGCAGATGCATTCGCGAGCATTGGGGCCGCGAAGCGGTGGAGCGGGGACGACCGTTCTGGATGGAACACTATGATGATCCCCTGATGCGAGCGGCGGTTGCCGCAACGGACTGATTGACTTAGGCGATTTCTGTCATGGGTCTGTCGCGGCGACGTCGCAATGCGCCGATCTCTAGACCCGGTCCGCGGAAAACGCGTGATGCATTCCGCGCGGTCTTTATCCAGGTTGGGCTGTCGGTCCGAAAGATACCATGGACCACAAGGGTCACGAGCGGGCGCTTTTGTTTTGACGCGGACGCCGGAATTGGTTCTTATAGCCTGCGGGCAGTGGAAGCCCACACGCGACATGTTCCCTGAACCCGATCAAATACGATCGTGCCGGCTGGAGACTGGGCTTCATGACCAAAACCTCAACAATCGCCCGAACTGGAGGCGATGACGCGCAAAGCGACGCCGCATCCGCCGAGCGGGTACCGGAGCATATAGTCGAGATCGTCAGCGACTCCGGTGAGGGCGCGCAGAAGGCGGGCCAGACCTTCGGGGCCATCAGCGCCAAGATGGGCAATGGTGTCTGGACGGTCGAGATCATCCCTGCCGAGATCCAGCCGCCGGCACGTTCGCCGGCCGGCGCCAGTGGTATTCGCATCCGGCTGTCCAGCAGCACGGTCACGAACATGGGCGACGAGGCCGATGTGGTCGTGGCGTTCAATGAGCAGGTCTTGTACTCGCGCATCGCAAACGGCGCCTACAAACGCGGCACGTTGGTGTTGCTGGAGGACAAGTGGCGCACCGATCCGGTGCCGGAGATTCGCGAGCAATACGCCAAAGCGGTCGCCGAGTATAGAGAGAACGGCCTTGCCATTCGCGAGTTGCCCATCGAGCAGGCCTGTCTGGAAATCACGCCGACACCCCGCCGGGGAAAGAACATGTTCGTGCTGGGCATGCTCTGCTGGCTGTATTCCCGAGATCTGGCCAAAGCCAAGGATGAGATCGCGATTACCTTCAGCCGCAAGGGAGACAAGGTCATCGGTCTGAATCATCAGCTCCTGGATGCCGGCTACCTGTTTGCTGGTAGGCACCTGGATCGGCGCTGGGAGATCCCGCCGCGGCCTGCGGAGGAGACCGCCGGCAAGCGTTTCATCGTCACCAACGGCAACACGGCTCTCGGTCTCGGTGTCATGGCCTCGGGCATGGAGCTGGTGTCCATGTATCCGATCACGCCGGCGACATCGGCGTCGCATTATCTGGCCGATGTCTATCAGGAGGTCGGCGGCTTCATACACCAGGCCGAGGATGAGATAGCGGCCATCGGTTTCGCGATTGGCGCATCCTACGCCGGCAAGACCGCCTGCACCATCACATCAGGCCCCGGCCTGGCGCTGAAAACCGAGATGCTCGCGCTGGCAGTTATGGCCGAGGTACCACTGGTCCTGGCGTTGGTGCAGCGCGGCGGCCCGTCCACCGGCCTGCCGACCAAGGTGGAGCAGGGCGATCTACTGGCTTCGCTTTTCGGCGAGCCCGGCGACGCGCCCAAGATCATCGTCGCAGCGGCCACCATCGCCGAGTGCCTGCACTTCGTTGTCATGGCGCGGCGCCTGGCCGAGACCTTCCGCACACCCGTGCTGGTTCTCACCGATGCCAACCTGGCGACCGGCGTACAGCCCTACGAGCGCCCAGAGCCGACCGCCGACTGGCTGGCCCCGCCGGTGGACCAGTCCGAATGGGACGAGAATATCCCACCCTACAACTGGGACCCGGAGACCGGGCTGTCGCCGCGGCCGATCCCGGGTATGCCGGGCGGACAATACATCCTCACCGGGCTTGCTCACACCAACCAGAGCAAGGTCGCCTATGACTCCAATTCCAACCAGTACAGTTGCGAGATGCGCAGCCGCAAGCTGGCGACCCTGGCCAGCACGCTAAAGCCGCCGACGGTGCACGGCGGCGAAGATGGCGATCTGCTGGTCGTCGCTTGGGGTTCGACCCTCGGCGCGATCGAAGAGGCCGTGGACAGGGCACGCGCGCAGGGACATCAGGTCTCGTCGCTGCACTTGCGCTTTCTGTCCCCGCTGGAACCGGGTCTGAAGCAGATCTTCGGGCGCTTCCGCAAGGTCATGACCATCGAGATCAACTATAGCGACGACGCCAGTGCGCCGCTGATCACCGAGGAGAATCGGCGCTATGCACAGCTTGCACTGGTGCTGCGCGCGCAGACCCTGGTCGATGTGGACTGCTGGTCCGTCGTCTATGGGCATCCGCTGCAGCCGGGCATGATCCATCAGATCCTGCTCCAGCGACTGGCCACACTCAACGAAGGGGGCGAAGCCGATGCTCGGACTTAAGGCTGACTGGTCGCTCGAGGTCTTCGAGCGCTACTTCACGATCGGTGACTATGCTGGCGGCGAGGCCCGCTGGTGCCCCGGCTGTGGTGACCATGCGG
>JBATTL010000529.1:0-4906 GCA_049670525.1 Thiohalocapsa sp.
GGCTTCGGACGAGTCCGAAATACTCCGCGTACAGATGAGGACAACAAACAACGAGCCGCCGCGGCCGCGTCGGCCCCACGGATCTTGTCGAGTCATCGAGCAAGAGTTCCGAATCCCGCGGTCGTCCTGCAGGCTCGCTTGCGGCCTTCCGCCGGCGGAATTGTCCGCCAAGCGAATGCGTGAGGCGGCGCGGTGCTGGGTTGCTGCGGATGGGTTCAGCCGCGATACTTCGTGCGCCCTACCGAAGGACGCGATTGAGCAGCGCTTTCCGGATTCTCGCGAGGCATCCAGCAGCGATAAGCGGAAGGAGGCGGATGCCTCTTCTCGCTGATACCTCGAATAGGGTCAGGGTTGCGGAAGTGATCACGGGCCTCGAGCGGGGCGGCGCCGAGATCATGCTGCTGCGGCTGCTCGGTGTTCTGGATCGCGAGCGCTTTGCGCCGACGGTGGTCTCGCTCCGCCCCCCGGGACCCATCGCGGAACGCATCGAGGCATTGGGTATTCCGGTCGCGAGCGTCTGTATGCAAGGCAGTGTGCCGAGCCCGACCGACCTGTCGCGGCTGTGGCGTCAAATGCGGGCGCTCGGCCCGGATCTCGTGCATACCTGGATGTATCATGCGGACCTGCTCGGCGGACTCGTTGGTCGCCTGGGCTGCCATGCGCCGGTGATCTGGGCGCTTCGTAACAGCAACTTGGATCCGGCTCAAGTCAAACTCAGTACACGCTTTACAGTTCGTCTGAATGCGCTGCTGTCGGCATGGATTCCGGATCGTATCGTCTCCAACTCGCGGGTGGCCATCGACCTACACCGATCGATCGGTTACGCGTCGGACAAGCTCGTCCTGATTCCGAACGGTTTCGATCTTGCCGAGTTCCGTTCCGACGCCGAGGCTGCCACCGCTGTCCGGGCAGAGCTCGGGCTCTCCCCCGATACCTGCCTGGTCGGCAGTTTCGCCCGCTTCCACCCACAAAAGGATCATCGCACCCTCTGCCAGGCGGCCGGTCGCATCGCGGCGCGGCACGAACGCGTCCATTTCTTGCTGGCGGGCGACGGCATCGATCACGCCAATCCTGAACTGGCGGCTTGGATCGCCGAGAATGGCGTCGCCGACCGGTTCCATCTGCTCGGGCCTCGTGACGACATGCCACGCCTGACCGGGGCGCTGGATCTCGCCCTGGTGACATCGTCATTTGGTGAGGCATTTCCGCAGGTAATCGGCGAGGCGATGGCTTGCGCAGTGCCCTGTGTCGTCACCGACGTCGGCGACGCGGGCTTCATCGTCGGTGACACTGGGCGCCTGGTGCCATCGCGAGATCCCGAGGCGCTGGCAGGTGCCGTGCTCGAGTTGCTGGACGTTGGCCCTGCCGATAGGGCGGAGCTGGGGCGGCGCGCGCGTTTGCGCATCGAGTCCGATTTCAGCCTCGAGGCGGTCGCCGGTCGATACGCCGCGCTGTACTCGCAAGTCGTCGCCGACCGGCGATTATCCAAGAACTAAGAACTGATCGAGGCCTGTCCATGTGCGGCATCTGCGGCTTCATTGACCCGGGCCTAAGTCTGGACCCGGATCGCTACCCCGCGCTGATTCAGACGATGAGCGCGACGCTGACGCACCGTGGGCCGGATGCTTCTGGACAATGGGTGGATTCCTCGGCAGGCGTCGCGCTGGGGCATCGTCGCCTTGCCGTGATCGATACCTCCGAGCACGGACGTCAGCCTATGCGTTCTCGGAACGGACGCTGCGTTATCAGCTACAACGGCGAGATCTATAACTTCCGAACAATCCGCGCGGAGCTGACTCGGCTTGGATGCGCTTTCGTCGGAGGCTCCGACACGGAAGTGTTGGCTGAGGCAATCGCCGAGTGGGGCCTCGAAGCAACGTTGCGGCGCCTGAATGGGATCTTCGCCTTCGCCCTCTGGGAGCTCGATGCCCAGCGACTGACGCTGGTGCGTGATCCGCTCGGGGTAAAGCCCCTGTATTGGGGTCTGATAGGTGGCCGATTGTTTTTCGGTTCCGAGCTGAAAGCGCTGCTCGCATTCCCCGGGTGGCAACCCGAGATCGATCGTCGCGCGGCGGGCGATTTCCTGCGTTACGGCTACGTGCCTGCGCCCCAGTCGATCTACCGAGGTGTTCGGAAGCTTCCGCCCGGCTGCTGCATGGTTTGGGAGAGATCGGCTGGCACCCGCGAGTGGCGCTATTGGGATCTAGGCCAGGTCGCCATTGCAGGCGCTGCGGACCCGATCGATTCGAACCCTTCCGCCGCAGTAGGCATGCTCCACGGCTTGTTGAGCTCGGCTGTCGGCGCTCAGATGCTGGCTGACGTGCCCTTGGGCGCATTCCTTTCCGGTGGTGTGGACAGCTCGACGGTCGTGGCGCTGATGCAAGAGCAGAGTGCACGGCCGGTGAATACGTTCACCATCGGTTTCACCGCCGCCGACTTCGATGAGGCAGGGGCGGCACGCTCGGTGGCCCGCCACCTCGGAACCGATCACCATGAGTTGTACGTCAGTTCGCAGGATTTGCTCGACCTCGTTCCACAGCTATCCCGTATTTATGACGAGCCTTTCGCCGATGCGTCGCAATTGCCGACCCTCATGGTGGCTCAGCTGGCACGACAAACGGTTACGGTGGCGCTGTCGGGGGATGGTGGTGATGAACTATTCGCGGGCTACAATCGCCATCTGTGGGCGGAGCGTTGGTGGCCCCGATTGCGCGGTTTACCACATCCGTTGAGACTGCTGACCGCCAGGCTGTTGGCGGCGCCTAAGCCATCGTTCTGGTACCGCACCGGGCGCCTGTTGCCGAGAGGTCTTCGCCTACCGCAGCTCGCTTCGAAAATCGGCAAGCTGTCCAATACGCTGTCCGCGGCCGATTTGGCGTCCGCCTATCGGCATCTGATCAGCCACTGGGAAGATCCTGATGCCCTCATCTCCAGGGCTGACGACATGCTCCGGAACCCGTCGCCACCTTCAACACTTGAGCACGGCCTCGCTTCGGACCTTGCCCGGATGCAGCTCGCGGACGCCCTTGGGTATCTCCCGGACGGTATTCTGACTAAGCTCGACCGGGCCAGCATGGCCTATGGGTTGGAGGCGCGTGTTCCATTGCTGGATCCGCGCATCGTCGCTTTTGCTTGGCGCGTTCCGGACGCATTGAAGATCCGCGATCGCAGCAGCAAATGGCTGCTGCGCCAGGTGCTCTATCGCTATGTCCCGGCATCGTTGATTGAAAGACCCAAGATGGGTTTCAGTGTCCCCTTGGACGACTGGCTGCGCGGGCCACTCCGAGGTTGGGCGGATTCCTTGCTTAATCCGAAGTCCATTGCGGAGCACGGGTTGCTTCGACCCGCGCAAATCTCAACGCTTTGGGATCGCCATTTGGCAGGGAAAACGGATGCTGGGCAGCGTCTCTGGAATCTGTTGGTCTTACAGGCTTGGCTCCAACGTTGAGTTGGCCAGCGCATCGAAGCGATCATAAAGCGAGGTTGCCGCGGCGGTGTGTTGCGGGGCGATGGTATTCTCGCGGTCGATGGCGGCTGAGCGGCTGCTCCGCCAGCTTTTTTCGAGCTTGCTTCCTCGGCCGCCTTGTTGCGCGATGAATCTGGCGCTCGTTGAACTCTTCGTTCTCTAGATTCGGCTATGATGCGCGGCTACAACGCGCCTGATCGCCATGGCGCAGGCACCTCGACTGCGATTGGTCCAGGCTCGTTTTGGCTATGATAGTTTCTTCGAACGCCCAGCCCGTCTCGCGTAGCTGGATAGCCCACGCCTTGGCGCGCAACAGACTCGTCAAGGCGGCTTTCCGATTCTTGATCTTACACGAGCCTCGGTTTACGCCTGCCTCCGTGCGAAAGATCCTGAGACGCGCGCTGGTGCGCGATTTTCAAGACGATGGCGCACTCGCCCGGGTCGCATTCCAGTGTTACAACCAGAAAGCCGATGACCGTGCCGACAACGATGCTCCGGAAATCATCGAGCGGGCGACGGCACTGAACTACCTGAGCTGGCCGAAGAAGATCCAGCACCTTGTAGGTGGCCGCGAGGTAGTGGATATCGGCTGTGGCACGGGCGTCCACGGGGTCGGTTATGTCGTCGTCGGAGCCAGGCGTTATGTGGGCGTGGATCCCCGCGTCGAGCTCCAGCGCGATCGCGTGAAAGATCTTCGAACGGGCGCATGGGTAGATTTCGGGTGGACCGCCAATGAGATCATGCAGCGGATGCCTCGCATCGAATATTGTCGCGGCGGCGTGGAGCAACTTCCTGCTGACGCACTTTTTGATGTTGCGGTCATGCACAATGTGACCGAGCATCTTCCCGATCTTGCGGGTGTGTTCGCGTCAGTCGCGCAGCACCTGCGACCCTCAGGCGAATTGGTCTTCAATCACCACAACTTCTATGCCTGGAACGGCCACCATTTGGCCCCCAAGCGTGTTTCGGATATCGATCTGCGTGATGCTGAGCAGAGGAATTACCTCGATTGGGGGCACCTCACCTATGAGGCGCCCCCAGACCACTATTTCCATCGCGGGCTCAACAAGCTACGCATCGAGGAGCTTCGGCTTATCACACAACGGTTTTACGACATCAAACAATGGGACTTGATTCCTTCGGACCCCGAGCAGGGAGCCGGGCGTCTGAAGGCGCCAATACGGGCGCGTCATCCGGGGCTATCGGAGACCGACTTCACCATTCAATACGTCTATTGCCGTGCGCAGCCCAAGGCAGGCGCACTCTCGGGTTTGCCGCAGGGTGAGGAGGTCTCGCATTGAGTACCGAACCGGCGCCTCAGGCTGAGCAATCCAGCCACGCGAACGGCGTCGCAGCGCCCCACGACCTGGTGGTCGTGGTCCCTCATCTCGGTGCCGGCGGTGCGCAGCGCGTTGCAAGCCTGCTGGTGAATTACTGGCA
>JBATTL010000530.1:0-7179 GCA_049670525.1 Thiohalocapsa sp.
ATCCTGACGCCGACCGAGGCCCGGAAGCTGATCCGATCGATCCCGACCGATACTCTGGTCGGCCTGCGGGCCCGGGCGCTGATCGGGCTGATGATCTACACCTTCGCGCGGGTCTCGGCCGCGGTCACCATGAACGTCAAGGATGTGTACGGCAAACAGGAGGCCCTGTGGGTGCGCCTGCACGAGAAAGGCGGCAAGCAGCACGAGATGCCCTGTCAGCACAATCTGAAGGAGTGGCTCCAGGAGTACATCGAGGCCGCAGGTCTAGCCGAGGAGCCGAACGGGCCGCTGTTCCGGTCCGTGGACCGCAAGACTAAGCAGCTCGGCGCCAACCGCCTCGACCGGCAACGCGCCTGGGCCATGGTCAAGCGCCGGGCGAAAAAGGCCGGCATCGACACGCCCGGCATCTGTAACCACACCTTCCGCGGCACCGGCATCACGGCCTACTTGGAGAACCCGGAGGCCAAGCTGGAGCATGCCCAACAGATGGCCGCGCACTCGGACCCCAAGACGACGCGCCTCTACGACCGGCGTAGCGATCAGGTCTCCATGGATGAGGTCGAGCGCATCGGGATTTAGAGGTCCGCAAACGTAAGCCTCTCGATCTGAAAATTCAGCTTACATTCTTCGGCAAGTAGATCGTGGAGACCGGCCGGTTACGACCCAAAGGAGACATCGGCTCTTGGAGCAACGACGGCGGCAATGAAACCCAGAGCGGACATTGCGAGAATCGTGATTTCCGCACTGACACCGCCGATCTCGCGCGCGCGGACCACCCGGCTGGGACCGTGCGCCGGAGCCGATGCGGGACTGGGATCGTTTCGGCCAGCCCGAGCCCCACTTCGAGCTTGACCAGCGCGTTGCCTGGTAGCCGCCGTCACTCTGCTGCAGGAGAAGGTCATGCCGCCCTTGTCTCCCGGCGGTTCGCTGCACCGGCGAACTCAACCCCAGCTCTCGGCAAAGCGCGTGCTTGCACCGCTCGCAACGTCCGTAAGCCCCGCCGTTGGGTGTTGACGGCGCATCCGGCCCCCGCTAACTTCCTGTCTCAAGGCAACCTGGACGCTCAGGGCGGCTTGGATTTCCTATCCGTTATCCGTGAGTCTTCAGGCGCTCGCCGTCGAAGGTCCGCTCGGCGGTCAGGTTGACGATATCGAGGGCGGCGCGGACCGCATTGACGGCATGCTCCGAATCTTTCACGGGAAGATTGAAGGTCGCCATGATCGCGTCGCCGATGAACGGGGTAACCACGCCGTCATAGCGCGTGATGGTGGCGGTTTTCTCGGAAGAACGCAGTGAGCACGCCGACCACACGCCGGAGCCCGTTTGCCTTGGTCATCTTGGTAAGGCCGGCCAGGTCGATTAACAGCACCGTCGCCGTGTCTTCCACCGGTTGCAGCAGTCCGTGATCGTTGATCAAAGCATCGGCGATGCCGCGCGGCACGTAGCGTCCGAAGATATCCGACAGTATCCGGTGTTGCTTGTCCAGTTCCAGTGGCCGGCGCGCCGTTCGTCGCGCTCGCCAGACTACGGTCGCGATCAGCACGGCCACCAAAATGTAGGCCACCGCCTCCTGAATCCGGCTGCCAGTGGCGACGAAGTTGGGGTTGAGAAAGATGGCAAGGGACTGCTCCGTAGTAAGGTTGGCGCCCATGTCGCTCCAGGTGAGACGCTCTTCCATGTCGTGGATCGCCCAAGCCAAGGCGCCGAGCCAGCCGGTCGCCGCGCTAAACCCGCACCACAGCACCAGACCCGGCTAAAAGCTGAAGGCGGCGATGCCGGGGATCGGGAAGTAAGACGAGAAGATGGCGTTGCGGAAATGACATAGCTTCGGGCACGTCGATGGTATCGCAGATGGGCTGGGTGGCCGTCAGAACCGAGAAGATCGCGATATCGAGGGTGATGAAGGCGTGTACTTGAGCCACGGCCGGTCGTAGTGCGACCCGATCAGGACGTATTGGATGATGCCGAGCACGGCGAATAGGGCCATGCTAAGGCCGAGCTCGAGCGCGTGGTCCGGGTTCTGGATGCG
The DNA here is from genome assembly GCA_049670525.1 of Thiohalocapsa sp. Lineage (GTDB taxonomy): Bacteria > Pseudomonadota > Gammaproteobacteria > Chromatiales > Chromatiaceae > Thiohalocapsa. The sequence continues at coordinate 2,030 of JBATTL010000530.1, forward strand.
CGAACCCACGAGGAAAACGCCGAGGATCGCCAACGCGACCAGGCGGCCCTTGATAGCGATGCGCAGACCGGCCTGCTCCGCATCCCGAAAAGTTTCGGCGATACGGGTTTGCTGGCTGGCGGTATCGCTCTGCACGCGCTGATCCCGCTGTTGATTCGGTAGGGGCCGCGTGACGAGCTTGGCGGTTGATATGGGCCGCAGAAAGGTCCATGCCAATAAGGCTGAGCTCAACCTTGAGTCATCGGAGTCCTGTTGTTGGACCCCTTGACACCGAGCGGAAAGCGATCAGCATGAGGCGGCAACAGCGCGCGATTGGAGTGTTGGACGATGTCACATGCAGAATTGGTTGAGGTGTCGCGGTGCGAGCAAAGGTGCGGCTAAGAGAGACTGAAGAGTCCGATTTGGCCGATGTGCTCCAGATTCATGCGCGAGCCTTCGGCCAACAGGACGAAGCCGAACTGGTGAGCGCTCTCCTGGCGGACCCCAGCGCGCAACCCGCGCTATCGTTGATCGCCCTTTCGGACACTAGGCCGGTTGGGCATATCCTGTTTTCGACCGCGCGATTGACCGAACCCGAGAACGGTCATCCGCTCGTAATCCTGGCGCCGCTGGCCGTTGTCCCCGAGGCACAAGGTCGCGGAATTGGCGGAGAACTGATAGCCACAGCCGAGCGGCATCTGACGCAAACCGGCGTGAGCTTGGTGTTCGTCCTCGGCTATCCGCAATACTATTCGCGCCATGAATTTGAACCGGCGGCCAAATATGGTTTGTTGGCGCCGTACCCGATTGCCCCCGAGCACACGGATGCGTGGATGGTTCGAGCCCTTCGACCGGGCTTGTTGGGTGCCGTACAGGGGACGGTCATGTGCGCGGAAGCACTGAACAAACCTGAGTATTGGTGTGAGTAGCGCCGAGCGTCCGGACCGGATGCGATTGGCTTCGAGCATCGTTCGGGGTCCGCTTGCCGATGGACATCGGGCACAAAAATGGGCAGATCCATTTCTGAAACTCTTTCGGGGCTTGCATCCTCAAATCAACCCGCTATTGCCTGAAGGATACCTTGGCCTATGCCGTTCTCTGGACCGCCTCTCGATAATGCCGTCACATTGCTCGATATCCTGGGCACAGGAGTAGAGGCCACTCCAGACGATGCGGCGTTGAAATCGCTGAGGACGCACTGGACTTGGCATGCCCTCGACCAGACGTGCGATCGTCTGGCCCGTAATCTTCTCGGCCTGGGGCTCAAGCCCGGCGACCGCGTCGCATCACTGATGCCGAACCGCACCGAATTGCTCATCCATTATCTCGCCTGCATGCGCGCCGGTCTGGTAGCGACACCGCTCAACTATCGCTATATGACGCCGCAAATCGACCATGCGCTGGAAGTGACGGAGGCGTCGGTGCTGCTTGCCCACGCCGAGCGCCATGAAGACCTCGCAGACAGCCGCATGGTCGGTCGACTACCCCTTGGTGTCATCAGCTACTGGGACCGGGAATCTTCCACCGATCGCTCGGACTTTGAAGCGCTCTTGAACGAAGATCCCAGCGATCGGTCGCTGCCGGCGCCCGATCCGGCGGCGCCGGCCATCGTCTTCTTCACGTCCGGCAGTACCGGTCCGTCCAAGGGTGTCACCCATACCCATGAGTCGCTTCGTTGGATGTTCGCAAGCTGCGCCGGCGCGTTTCTGTTCACCCGGGACGACGTGGTGCTCCCAGGCTCGTCCATTTCGCATCTGGGCGGGTTCATGTTTTCGCTTTCCGCGCTGTCGGTGGGCGCGCGGGTCATCGTCGCCCGCAGTTTCGATGCGCCCGAGATCCTGCCCTTGCTGCGCGAGGAGCGGCCGACGGTGCTTTGCATGCTGCCGGCGGCCCTGTTCGGCATCGTCCGCGATGGACACGCGCGCCGCGAAGACTTTGCGTCGCTGCGAATGTGCCGGGGCGGCGCCGACAAGGTTCCGGCGGAACTGGAACGCGAGTTCATTGCGCTTACCGGCTTTCCCATCGATGAGGGATACGGCTGTTCGGAAGTCGGGCTGACGGCGCTCAACCCGCCCGACGGTGAGATCAGGATCGGCTCGGTGGGCCTCCCCAGCCCTGGCTTTACGCTGTCCATTCGCGACGACGACGGCACCGAGGTGGCGGCCGATGCCGATGGCCGCCTATGGGTTCGATCCCGCTCCATCATGCGCGGTTACTGGGGCGCCGAGGCGGCCACGTCCGAGGTCATCCGCGACGGTTGGTTGGATACCGGCGATATGCTGCGCGTGGACAAGGATGGGTATCTCTGGTTCCGCGGCCGCAAGAAGCAGATCATCGTCCACGACGCATCCAACATCTCGCCGCAGGAAGTGGAAGAGGCTCTGCTCGATCATCCGGCGGTGGAGGCGGCGGGCGCGGTGGGTATCCACGACGCCGTGCATGGCGAGGACGTTCTCGCCTATGTCACGCTGCGGCCCGGGACCGAACCGCCTACCGGCGGGGAACTGATCGGCTTCGCCCGCGCGCGGATCGGCTACAGGGCGCCAGAATATATCGTTTTTCTGGAAAAGATGCCGCTAAACCCAACCGGCAAAGTGGACCGCGTAACCCTTAAACGAATGGCAGAGAAAGCGTCATAGTTTCAGCTCACCGATAATTTCTTTCAAACCATTCTCATCGACTCGGCGCCGAGCGTCGTCCAACGACACCCATTCCCGGTCACGAAATGTTGCTTCCGGCCAATCGGCGGCTTCCGTCACGCCGGTCATGGCGAATACCTCGACCGAACAGGTTCCGCCCCATTTGTCGTACCGGTAAATGCCGAGCGGTGTCTCGTCGACGGTTCCGCTAATGCCGGCTTCTTCCCAGGCCTCCTTGGCGGCCGATGCCGGCGGCGTCATGCCAGGATCGACCACGCCCTTGGGTAGCACCCAGCGTTTCTTTTTCCGCGACGTGATGAGCAATACTTCCGGCCCGTCGTCTCCCTGGCGCCACGCGATGACGGCGGACTGTCGGTACATCCACTCTGGCACCTTGTGCGTCATCGGATGCTCCGCTCGCTGTTTATGGTAAAGGGGTGCGGCCTTGTCACGATGTCGTTTCGAGGAGTATGCTGCAAGCTATTGTGATAATTAAGTAAGGTGCAGAGATGGCGACGGTGGTCAAGCGATCGGGTGACGAGGTGACGGTGGAGATGACGGTGCGCCTGAGCGGCAGCCTGCTGGAGATGGAGGAGGCGATCCAGGAGGCGACCAACGCGGCCGGTTGTCGTATCACCGAAGAGGCGCTGAAGCGTTTCGACACCGACGGCAGCCCGATCCGGGTCGGGGAAACCAAGTTGACCGCGCGCGGGCGTGATCGCAAGGAGTATCAGACGCCCTATGGGGTGGTGCGCATCGAGCGGCACGTCTATCAGACCTCGCGCGGTGGAAGGATCTACTGCCCGCTCGAGCACCACGCGCGCATCATCCGCGGCGCGACACCACGCTTCGCCAGCCAGCTCAGCCACAAGTATGCGCAGCTCAACGCGGGTGCGGTGCAGGCGGACTTGGAACAGAACCATGGCCGCAAGGTTACCCGCTCGTATCTTCAGAACGTTGCCGAGTGGGTCGGCAGCCTGGCCACGGCCAAGGAAGAGACCTGGGAGTACGCGCTGCCGCGGCTCGACGCGCCCATTGCGACCGTCGTGGTCAGTCTCGACGGGGCCATGATCCCGATGGCCGACAGCGTTGGCTACCGCGAAGCCATGGCCGGGACGTTGTCGTTCTACGATCACGCCGGCGAGCGTCAACACACGCTCTACCTCGCCGCCGCCCCCGAGTACGGCAAACAGAGCTTCTATCAGCGCCTGGAGCGCGAGATCGCCCGTGCCAAGCAACAGTTCCCCGAGGCGCTCTACGTGGGCATTGCCGACGGCGCACCCGGCAACTGGAGCTTTCTGGAGCAACACACGCAAAGGCAACTGATCGACTTCTTCCATGCCACCGAATACATCGGCAAGATCGCCCAAGCGCGCTATCCGCAGCGCAACGCCGAGACCAAGCGCGCGCACTGGCAACACCAACACTGCCACCAACTCAAGTACGACCCCGACGCCCTCGACGCCCTCATTGGCGAGGCGGCCCGCCTGTCGCGCCGAGGCGCGCTCTCGCAGACGGCGCGCGACGGCGCCTACAGCGCTTGGACCTATTTCAACAACCATCGCCATCAAATGGACTACCCGGGATTCCTCGCCGAGCACCTACCGATCGGCTCCGGTGTGACGGAGGCCGCCTGCAAGATCCTCGTCAAACAGCGGCTTTGCGCCTCCGGAATGCGCTGGAAGACCAAAGGTGTCGGCATCGTGCTCAGCCTACGCGCGTTGACCCAGACCGTCGGACGCTGGATCCAGTTCTGGGAGAAGATCGATCAATTCGGAGCGGAATGCTACGGATGAGCACATCATGGCTAGGCTGCACCCATGGTAAAGGATACTGTTATGGGGAAAAATGTTGGCGATGGGGATTGCACGGATAGTATTTCGGCCGGCTGTCGAGCCGCGCATGTAGCCCGGAGACGCCCAACCCGGACGTGCTGAGCCACACCGGGCGATCCGCGAGGTGATCGCTCATGGTCCGGCCTAAGTGGAACGCGAGTTCCGTCGCTACCTGGAGTCTGGCCTGCTCGCCTACGGCTTCGCCCGTGCCAGATACCCGGACCGCGGGCATGATTTCCTGGTCGCCTTCTCCTGCAAGGGGCGGCTGTGTCCGTCCTGCAACGCTTGGCGGAAGGCGGAGACCACCGCGCATCTGGTGAATCATATCTTACCGCCACTGCCGGTGCGGCAATGGGTCGTATCGGTGCTGCAGCGACTGCACTGTCACTCACTGTCCGTTATGTGGAACATTGCCGCCGATGATCGCTGAAGGACCGATGTTTCTTGTTGGCCGGTTCCTGCCTGTCACAACCACGGGGTTTTTCTAGCGTAAGGAAACTCGCGCGCCCTCCACCAAATCTTCCTTTGTTTGATTTACCGAGTATCTTTCCCGGTCTCGCACCCAAAAACCCTTCAGTTCAGACGGCGGCGGGATAGTTAAAGAAACCCCTCGTTTCCTTTACTCGAGAAATCCCCGTAGTCCATCAGACAACAAGGACGGGCTTGTCCCTAAAAAGGCAAAAGCCCGGTCGGAACT
>JBATTL010000531.1:0-5206 GCA_049670525.1 Thiohalocapsa sp.
GGTTGGTCCAGCGCGGACTTGCACCGCCTGCACCGGCGCTCCCGAGTCCAGCGTGAAGTCCGTGTTCCCGACGCCCACCGGCATTTGAAGGGGGAGGTCGCGATTGGTGCACAGGCAGGTGACGCCGAGCTGGCGGAGCTCCGATGACCAGGGCGCCGCGGCGGCATCGACCAGGTTGACATAGAGTTCGCTGCCCGAGTAGCTCGAACGTGGGCCCTGTCGACGTTGGCGCGACGATTGTCTGCGTTGGATGCGGTTTACGCTGTAGTAGGCCGGATGCTCGTCGGGGTGGTTGAGGTCCGTCGCGGCGTAGAAAGGGCGAAATTCGCGGGATGTCGTGCTCGAAGCCCCGTAGCCGTTCACACCGTCGACCCGGTAAATCTCGAAGTCCATGGGTCGGGTGCGGTCTGGGATGACGTGGTACTCGGGGCCGCCCTTGTCGAGATGGATACGGTCGCAGCGTTTCGGGAAGAGGTTGATGGCAGGGGTGCAGTGCAGTGCAAAGTTGCCGGCGTCGAGGGCGCCGTCGAGTGCCTTGGTCCGCGATGGCAGGAGTACGATGATGTCGACCTCGGGTGCTTCGACGCGAGCGAGTCCCGACGCGAGGCCGTCCAGCGCAACAAAAAGATAGCGTTCGGGAAAGGCGAAATACTCGTGCAGGTTCCGATAGCCTTGAAACGAGGTGAGCGTGTAGGGCAACAGCGCCTCGTCCGCCGAGAAGCCGAGCGGTTTCAGCGCCAAGCCGGAAAGCTCGGACAGCCAGGGCAAGGGGCGCTGCAAAGGCTGTATCAGTACCCTGACCGGGTTGGCGGTGAGTTGCTCGTAGAGCGTGAATGGGGTCTCATCACTTCCCTGCAGGAACAACACCAGCCGATCGAGTGCGATGTTGCTCAGGTTGAGGCCCGCCGTCGCGCGCAGGCGCAGCCGGATACCGGCCTTGGAATGGCTGAGGGCTGGCAGGTCGTTCTTCGCGACCGGTCCCACATGACTGAAGTATTCCGCCTCCGCAATCTCAATGGGCCAGAGCACGGTGTCCTGGGCCGTTCGGTATTCACAGGGAGTCTGCTCGCCCTTGCCGAGAGTGCTGCGTAGTGAAGTGTCGGGCGGGATCCTGAAGCCGGCCGCCAGAGCGCCTTCGGTGGGGTCGGGCTGTAACTGTACGACTGCCATCGATGGAGTAGGCGCGAGGTAATGCGGGTAGACCATCTCCAGTAGGTGCTGGGTGAAGGTCGGAAATTCGTCATCGATCTTCAGCTGGACGCGGGCCGCGAGGAACGCGAAACCCTCCAAGAGACGCTCGACATAGGGATCAGCGCATTCGAAGTCCGTGAGACCGAGACGGCCGGCGATCTTCGGGAATTCGGCGGCAAACTCGCCGCCGAGTCCGCGGAGGTGCTGCAGTTCGCGGTTGTAGTGAGCGAGGAGACGCGGGTCCATGGTGGCGTCAGCCGCTTCCCGCTGTTGTTTCCAGTACGGCCACTTCCCCAGACTCGAGATCAACCTCGGTCTTCAGATAGAGCTGTTGTGGCATTGGCCGTCCCCACAGATCGCCTTCGATGTCGAAGCGGATCACGTTGTGATTCATGTGCGATTCGTCCACCACCGCGCGAATCACAAGGGACTGCCGATTGATGCGCGGCTCAAAGCGCAGGATGGCGTCGCGGAGTTCACGCTCCAGTGTGAGGATATCCAATCCGGACACATGTCGTCCGGCCATATCCGGTAGGCCAAAATTGAGTACCGAATGCTTGACTGCGGGATAGGGCGTGAGATCTTGCACCGATGCGAGATCCCCGGTGTTCAACAGCCATTGCAGATCGCGCATCACGCAGGTCTTGAGACGACGCGGCGACAGTACCCGATCCTCCCGAGATTCTTGCTTCTCTCGGGGGGCTTGATCGGTGAGACGGTCGAGCAGGGAAGGTTGAAGGCGTTCTTTGGGTGTGAGATCAGCCATCCGAGTTGGTCCCCGGATCCGCCTCGGTCTGGGTATCGAGCCGAACCTCGCGGATGCCGAGCAGCGGGTATTCACCGCGATCCGTCGCCAGCATCCGCTGCCCCAGTCCGACGAGCAGAGTTGCGCTGCGTTCCTCCCACTCTGTGCGACGGCTCAAGCGAATGCGTGCATCGGCATTGGTCTCCGAGTCAGGATATCGGGCCGGTATCAGTGCCACGGACTCGCCCCCATTGGCCCAGGTGATCTGCGCGGGCGCCCAGACGAGATCGCGCAGATCGGCCGGTGCTTCGAATCGAATCGAATGCATGTGCTGAAACGGCAACCAGATGTAGCGACCGTTCAGAACGGCCTCAAGAACGGGCCCCAGGCGCGTATCGGCGTCAGCGATCCAGGCAAATGGCTCACCGTCGATCTGGCCTGACGTGACAGGCGCCAGTTCTAGTGCGTCGGAGCGCAATGCGTCCGATTGCTCCGATTGGCCCAAACCGGCCACACGTAGCGCCTCCACGAGTTGGGCGATCCATTGCTGGGGTTCGCCAAAGACGAGCGGATCCCGTTTGCCAGCAAAAATGGATGATCGCAAGACCTCGGCGGGCAGCGCATCGCGGTAGGTTCCGACCATTGCCAGGATGGCGGCATCGAGTTCCGCCGCGACATTCAATTGATTCAGTGCCTTGTTCCACTGTCCCAGGACAGCGAGTAGTTGGAACAGGAAGACACGCAGCTTGGGGTCGGCGGGTGCCTTGCGTATCTGCGACTGCAGATCCTTCAGCGCGGCGTCGATGTTGCCTTCTCTTAGCGCCTGTTCCGCGTCCATAAGCCATCTCCTCCGCCGAACGAACAAGTCTGCCGAGGTTATTCCGCGGCTTGGATAAAAACTCGACCCGTCTTATCGTTCAGGGACAAGCTGATTGATCGCGTCTCTCGCGCGGGCCGGGGGTGGCTCGCCGTTTTCCACCACTCTGGGTCTGTGAGATGAAGCGAGACGGGAAAAGTGAAGTCTTGATTCTGTGCTGATTTAATTCATCGATGGAATGAAGAACTTCTCCCTAGAGTTCAGTACGACCCTCGCAACTCCGAATGGCGCTTGTCGGGTGCTGGGTGATAGCCGGCAGTGGGCTCGACGTCCGGCAATATGACCCCACTCGTCCCACACCGATCATCGCGTCCCGCGGTTCTGGGCGGCCAGCTCCGCGACCGAACGCCCCGGGGCTTCGTACCCCGGATGATGGGTCGCGATTGCTGCTACTCTTGTACGTTCTTTTCTAAGTCCCAGGTCCGATCTGTTGACGAACCGGGAGCTCCGGTGTGATCGATGGGCGTGTATTCCCATTTGATTTTTCCGTATGCCAACGACACCTGTTCGGTGGGCTTGATCTCGTCGCCTTGCGTTCCGCCGGGAGCGACTGACGTGACAATGACGTCGGTGAGTTCATATTTCATGAACGTATGCTTGTCTCCGGTTGCGAGACAGAGTTCCAACTCTACCGTCGGAATGTGCTCCCCCTTTGCGCACTTGATGCTTAGATCGCAGCTCGCATTGTCCAGGGTTTTGACCACGACCAGATCCTGGAAATCCGCGCGACCGCCCGTGCGGCCACCTGTGGCGCTCGCGCCCGACACCGGTTGGCTCACACCGTGGCTGTAGCTCAATATCTCGATCCACTTGTCATGCCCGTCGTCGGTGCTTTCGCCGTCGACGCCTTCGACCTTCATGAACATGTCAACTGACATTACATATACTCCTCTGGTTGCTAAAGCGTTGCCCATCGGGGCGCCGGTTGCGGTCTCAGTGGACCCAATGAACCCGAATCATCCGTTGCGGCGTCCGTGATCGCTGATAATGAGTCGGTCGGAGACCGTCGCTACTGCTGAGTGCAAGGTCATGTGCCAGATCGGTGCCGCACGCAGATACAGTCGCTCTGAAGCTCCTAAACAGTCGAAAATAGCGCATTTCCCTTCTCTCTCCGTCCATCACCAGATCCACGCGGGTCCTTTCGGGCGCGGCGGTTGGCATTGGCTGAACGGCTCATTTTGAACTGATCGGACCGGAGTCGAACTGGCGCAACGCCACGCCCTGTGCCTGACGACGCGATACGGCAGGCCGGTTCGCCGATACCCTGACCGATTCATGACTCGTCACGAGCCCTTAAAGTCAGCCCTTTTCCGACGGGAGTCGCGAGACGAGGCGCAATGAGACCGTCAAACCCTCCAATTGATAATGCGGGCGGAGATAAAACTTGGAGCTGTAGTAGCCGGGATTGCCTTCGACCTCCTCGACGACGACTTGCGCGGCGGCAAGCGGCTTTCGAGCTTTGTCGACCTCGGAAGCGTTAGCGGGATTCGGCTCGACGTACTTGTTGATCCATTTGTTGAGCCATTTCTCCATGTCCTCGCGTTCCTTGAAAGAGCCGACCTTGTCTCTCACGATCGCCTTGAGATAATGCGCAAATCGGCAGACCGCGAAAAGGTAGGGCAGCCGGGCTGCGAGGTTGGCATTTGCAGTTGCGTCGGGGTCGTCGTATTCAAAGGGTTTCTGCAGCGACTGGGCACCGATGAAGGCCGCGAAGTCGGTATTCTTCTTGTGCAGCAGCGGCATAAAGCCGTTCTTGGCCAGTTCGGCCTCGCGCCGGTCATCGATAGCGATTTCCGTCGGGCACTTCATGTCAATGCCGCCGTCGTCTGTCGGGAAGGTGTGAACCGGCAGCCCCTCGACCGCGCCGCCGGATTCGACACCGCGAATGCGTGAGCACCAGCCGTAGAGCTTGAAGGCCTGGTTGATGTTCACGGCCATGGCGTAAGCCGCGTTCGACCAGGTGTATCGCGAGTGGTCTCCGGCAGCGGTCTCTTCTTCGAAGTCGAACTCCTCGACCGGATCGGTTTTGGTGCCGTAGGGGAGCCTTGACAGGAAGCGCGGCATGGCTAGGCCGATATAGCGAGAGTCTTCCGATTCGCGTAGGGATTTCCACGCCGCGTACTCGGGAGTCTGAAAGATCTTTGTCAGATCGCGTGGGTTGCTCAATTCCTGCCACGACTCCATCTGCATCACGCCCGGATCCGCGCCGGAAATGAACGGGGTGTGGGAGGCGGCGGAAATCTCCGCCATCTGCCCGAGCAGTTCGACGTCTGGCGGGCTGTGGTCGAAGTAGTAGTCGCCAACCAGACAGCCGAACGGCTCGCCGCCGAACATGCTGTATTCTTCGGTATAGACCTTCTTGAACATGGGGCTTTGGTCCCAAGCGGTTCCCT
>JBATTL010000532.1:0-6466 GCA_049670525.1 Thiohalocapsa sp.
GGCGGGCTCACCGCCATCCGCGACAGCCACGGCCCCAACGCCCTCGCCGGCTTCGGCTCCGCCAAGGGCTCCAACGAGGAGGCCTATCTGTTCCAAAAGCTGGTGCGCACCGGTTTTGGCACCAACAACGTGGATCACTGCACAAGGCTCTGCCACGCCTCATCGGTGGTCGCGCTGTTGGAGATGATCGGCTCCGGCGCGGTATCAAATCCGGTGCGCGATGCGGCCCATGCCGAGGTGATCTTCATCATCGGCTCCAACACCACGGTCAATCATCCCGTGGCGGCGACCTTTCTGAAGAACGAGGTCCGGCGCGGCAAGACCCTGATCGTGCTCGATCCCCGTCGCACACTCATCGCCGAGCAGGCCACGCACTATCTGCAGTTCAAGCCGGATACCGACGTGGCGCTGCTGAATGCGTTGATGCATGCCGTCATCGAGCAGGGGCTCGTCGATCAGGCCTTCGTCGACCACCGCACATCCGGTTTCGCGGCGCTCGCCGAGCACCTCGAAACCTATACGCCAGAGAAGATGGCGCCGATCTGCGGCATCGACGCGGACCGCATTCGTGAGATGGCGCGGATCTACGCGAGCTCCGGCGCATCGATCATCTTCTGGGGCATGGGAATTTCCCAACATGTCCATGGCACCGACAACTCTCGCGCGCTGATCTCGCTGGCGTTGATGAGCGGCCAGATCGGTCGCCCGGGCACCGGCCTGCATCCGTTGCGGGGCCAGAATAACGTCCAGGGTGCCTCCGACGTCGGTCTGATCCCGATGGTCTTTCCCGACTACCAGCGGGTCGACAATCCGGAGGTGCGGGCGCGTTTCGAACAGCTCTGGGGGCAAGCGCTGGACTCGAATCCCGGTCTGACCGTGGTCGAGATCATGGATGCAGTCACCGACACGGATCCAGCAAAGCGCATCCGCGGCATGTATATCATGGGCGAGAATCCGGCCATGTCGGACCCGGACCTCAACCATGCCCGCGAGGCTCTTTCGACGCTTGAACAGCTGGTGGTGCAGGACATCTTCATGACCGAAACGGCCTGGTACGCGGACGTCATCCTGCCCGCCTCGGCCTTCGCGGAGAAGACCGGCAGCTTCACCAATACCGATCGCCGGGTGCAACTCGGCCGCCAGGCCCTGGCACCGCCCGGCCAGGCACGCCAGGATCTGGACATCATCATGGAAATGGCGCGGCGACTCGGTCTCGATTGGCACTATCGGGGTCCGCCCGATGTCTTCGCCGAAATGCGTCAAGCAATGCCCAGCATCGCCGGCATCAGCTGGGAGCGTCTGGAGGACGAAGGCTCCGTGACCTATCCCTGCGAGACGGAAGACGATCCGGGCCAGCCCGTGATCTTCATCGACGACTTCCCGACCGACGACGGCAAAGCGCGCTTCGTACCGGCGCCGTTTACCAATGCCGACGAGCTGCCCGACGAGGAATACCCTTGGGTGCTGATCACCGGCCGGCTGCTTGAACACTGGCATACCGGCTCCATGACCCGGCGTGCGACGGTGCTCGACAGCATCGAGCCGGACCCCGTGGCGATGCTGAATCCGGAAGACCTGGCAAGTCTCGGCATCAGGGCGGGCGAGCACATCCGGCTGTCCTCCCGCCGCGGCACGATCACCGCCTTCGCCGGGGCTGACACCGGGCTGCAAACGGGTCAGGTCTTCCTGCCCTTCTGCTACCACGAAGCAGCGGCGAATCTACTGACCAACGCCGCACTGGACCCGGCGGCAAAGATCCCTGAGTTTAAGTTCTGTGCGCTGCAGGTATCGGCCGCGTGAGGGTTGCGACGCAGCATCAGAACCAGACGTGCGCCGGCATCTCGGCACCGTGCGTTGGACCCTGCGTGGACCGAAGCACAGCAGTACGAACGCCGATTGAATCCGCTAGCCTCCGCGGGTACGCCCTGGCCTTGCTGCTCTTGGTGAGCCTGGTTTCTGCGGCGCACGCCCAATCGACCTTGGCGGTGCTCGACTTCGAACTCAACGATCTGACCCTGCTGCCGAACACCGATGAGGAGCTTGCACGGACGGCCTCGATTCGCCCCATGCTGGAAGAAGCACTGAGCGAGGCCGGCGACGTCAGGATTGTCAGCATCGACCCGGACGCGGCGAGCGAGGCCGACGCCGCCTTTGGCTATCTTTTCGAACATGAAGAGGTCGCGGGCAAACTCGGTGCCGCTCACGGCGCGGACTGGATTCTGGTCGGCCGCCTACATAAGCCCAGCTATCTGTTCGCTTACCTGATGGCGCGGCTGGTGGACACTAAGAGCGGCGAAATCGCGGAAGACCTGCTGGTGGAGATCAAGGGCCAGCAGGATGTCGTCACGCGCAAGGGCGTGGAACGCCTCGCTCAAAAACTCTCCACGCGGCTCGGGGCCGGCAGCACAGCAATCCCCACCGGAAATTGAGCAGGAAGGCGAAGGATCCGGCCTATGCCGTTTCCACGGGAGCAAACCCTCAGCCGTCCGGACGCCGCCCCATGCACCAGCAAACCACAGCCTACATCGCAATCGGTTCGAATATCGATCCGAGGGATAACGTCACGCGGTGCCTTGAGCTGATAGCAAAGTTGCCAGACAGCCGGCTGATCGCCGAATCAAGCTGGTATCTGACGAGCCCCTGGGGCATTGAATCGCAGGCCAACTTCATCAATCTGGTCGTCGGCCTGGACACAGCGCTTTCGGCGAAGGCGCTGCTCAAACAGACCCAGGAAATCGAGAAACGTCTGCAACGGATTAGGAGTCAGAAGAACGGCCCGCGCACCATCGATCTGGACATGCTGTTATTCGGGGACCAGGTGATCGACAGTCCCGACCTGATGGTCCCTCACCCTGCCCTATTGGAACGGGACTTCATGCTCGACCCCCTCGTCGAGATCGCACCGGACGTGCGGCACCCGGTTGGAGAACGACCGTTGAGTTCGTTGACGGACAAGATACGCTATCGACAGATCATCGAGCGCCTGGAAGAGCGAGGCCGTTGACCCCGCCCGGAGCAGAGGCATGATCTATCTGCCGAAGGACTTCGTGATGACCATGGAAGGACTGGTCTTCGCGGTCGTGGATCGATGCGACGGCGTGGAACGGATTCCCTGTTTTCTGCGCTATCGCCCGAGCCCATCCGGCGATCTGACTAAGGTCACGACCGAAGCCGCGCATACGTTGCTGCGCGAGCAATACCCGAAATACCTGTACCGCTGCCAAAACCGCCAAGCCCTGCTGCACGGCCCGCGTCCCGCGGACGTGGTCGAGCACCTGAGACCGCGGGACCGGGTGCACGCACTGTTTGATGCGCGCTATTCACGAGACGCCTTCGAGGCACGCACGGTCCGCCTGGTGCGGACCTTAGCCGAATGCGGCATCCCGAGCGCCAGCGTCGGCGTCACCGGTTCGGTTCTGGTCGCGAGCCATCGGGTCGATTCCGATATCGACCTGGTGATCTATGACGAGAACGACTTTCATGCGGCCCGGACTGCTCTTCCCGAGCTGATCCGGCAAGGCGTCTGCGCCGCACTGGATGATGCCGCCTGGCACGACGCCTGCAGTCGTCGTGGTTGCGCCCTAAGTTTCAGCACCTTTCTCTGGCATGAGCAGAGAAAGCGCAACAAGGCCATCTTCGAAGGCACCAAGTTCGACCTCAGCCTGGTCACCGATGCACCCGAACGCGGTGAGGAGACCGCCCCGCGGCCTTGGCATAAGCGTGGCAGTATACGACTCAGGGCCAGGGTCACCGACGACCACCGCGCATTCCACTACCCGGCCCGACTGGGCCTCGACCACCCCACGATATCCGAGGTACTCGCCTATACCGCCACCTACACGGGCCAGGCGGGCATCGGCGAACAGATCGAGGTCTGCGGACTCCTGGAAGAAAACGACGACGGCGCGCAGCGTATCATCGTCGGTACAGACCGCGAATCACTCGGCCAGTACATTCGCGTGCTGGCCTAGGTCGATCACGCCCGCTTCAAAACGGTGTCGAATGGGTGTGCAGCCTCAGACACTCAAAACATTAAATACTTAACATAGCAAGCTTCGGCACCTTGAGTTACTATCGCGAAAACCAAGAAATGCCTCGCAAATTGCGCGAATCGCGCTTCCAGTCCAGGCATCTGGGACCGTTCCGCCACGCAAGCAAGCACATCATGATCCGCCAAGCATGCTGGAACGGCGCGAGTTGCGACAACGAAGGCGCTTTGCGAATGAACAAGACTTCCCCAGCCGGGCAGGGGGACGACAGAGAGATACGCGCCGACGACCAGGCACCGCAGAACACTTGGTTAGGTTAACTAAATCAACGCCAACTCGAGGCAGCAGACATGCCGATCATCGATGTTGATGCGCTGCTGGAGCCCGTTTCCGCGGACAAGCCTGCCGGCAATGATCTCGAGTACGACCCTGCCTTCCTAGAGCTCGTGAGACTCGTTGAGGGAACGCCCGAACGGGTCATGGGCGACACGACCATCGCCCCGGAAGAACCCGACTGGCAACGGCTGCAGAGCAATTCTGCAGACATGCTGTCCCGATCAAAGGATCTCCGCATTGCACTGATCCTGCTGCGTGCCATGACCCGGACCGAGTCTATTCCGGGTTTTCAAGCTGGCGTGCAAGTGATAAGAGGCATGATCGATCGCTACTGGGACGACCTTTACCCCAGTCTCGACTCGTCCGACGATAATGATCCCACAGAGCGGGTCAGCATTCTGGCGTCGTTGATCGATCCAATCATCATTTTGACACCCGTTCGCGACGCTCCTCTGGTTCGGTCGCGCGTGTTTGGCAATCTGTCGTACCGCGATATCGAACTGTCGGAAGGCAAGGCAAAACCCGCGGCGGGGACAACCCCGGTGGATTCCGCGTCGGTCAATGCCGCATTTGCCGCTTGCGATATCGACGAACTCACGCTCTGGACCAACGCCGCGACCTCTGCCATCCAGGAAGTCCGCGCACTCAGCGCATCCCTTAGCGCCCGTATCAGTGCAGTTGCTGCACCGAATTTCGACGCTCTGCTTGGATTGTTGTCCCCGATTGAAGCGACCTTGCGCGCGCGATTGGACGAGCGTCGACCGCCCGACCCCGCGTCGCAAGCGCAGCAATTATCCTCGGCAGCGCCTGGGACCGGTGACATGCCGACGTCAGCGAGCAACGTCAATCCCACAGTTATTAACAGTCGAGACGACGTCGTTCGCGTACTGGACGCACTCTGCGACTATTACAGGCGTCACGAACCATCAAGCCCGGTCCCGTTGCTACTGAACCGAGCACGCCGTCTCTCAACGATGGACTTCCTCGGCATTATGACCGACTTGGTACCCGAAGCGATGGATAAGGTCGCGGTGATCAGGGGGCCCGAGGAGAATACGCCTTAATGCGTCTCCCGAGTTAAGTCCTGGATGCTAGGCTTTGGCACATGGGCGGCTTGCAGCAAGAGACCAAAGCCCGACTCGATTGCGTATTCGGATTGCGACGGAAGCATCTGCCAAAGAAACAACTGTAATAGAAAGGGGGATCGCGTATGGCCAAACAGAGCAGTCAGAAATTCATCGCTCGAAATCGGGCACCACGGGTTCAGATCGAGTATGACGTCGAACTCTACGGCGCCGAGAAGACCATCCAGCTGCCCTTTGTCATGGGCGTGTTGTCGGATCTTTCCGGCAAGCCGGAAGACCCGCTGCCACCCGTCGGGGAGCGTGCATTTCTGGAGATCGATGTCGATAATTTCGACGACCGTCTCAAATCCATGAAGCCACGTGTCGCGTTCCAGGTGCCGAACAGCCTGACCGGTGAGGGGAATCTCAATGTCGAGCTGACGTTCGAGAGCATGGAGGATTTCTCGCCCGCCGCCGTGGCGCGAAAGGTGGACTCCCTGAATAAGCTCCTTGAGGCCAGGACGCAGCTCTCGAATCTATTGACCTACATGGATGGAAAGAGTGGGGCCGAAGAGCTGATCGCGAACGCGCTGAAGGACCCGGCGCTACTCCAATCCCTGGCGTCGGCGCCCAAACCACAGGACGAAGGCCAGGACGAATCCGCTGCCACGGAGGACAAGTAAGATGGCCGAGACCGAGAATCAACAGCAAACGGACGGACAGGTAGAGGCGGTTCAAGACGACGGCTTCGCATCACTGCTGCAGCAAGAATTCAAGCCACGCTCCGACCGCGCCCGTGAAGCCGTCGAAGATGCCGTTCACACGCTGGCCGCGCAGGCATTAGAGCAGACCGGACTGATCTCCGACGACGCGATTCGAACCATCGAATCGATCATCGGCGAGATCGACCGCAAGCTCACCGAACAGGTGAACCTGATCCTGCACCACCAGGACTTCAGCCAATTGGAAGGCAGTTGGCGCGGATTGCACTACCTGGTGAACAATACCGAAACTGATGAGATGCTCAAGATTCGCGTCATGAACATCTCCAAGAAAGAGGTCCACAAGTCCCTGAAG
>JBATTL010000533.1:0-4113 GCA_049670525.1 Thiohalocapsa sp.
GATGGGCGCCCCGCTGGTCATCGAGCAGGGCGGCCTCGGCGTCGGCTCCGATATAGCCTAACCCGAAGCGCAGTGCGAAGCGATCCATTTGCGCTTCCGGCAATGGATAGGTGCCTTGCAACTCGACGGGGTTCTGGGTGGCGATGACGAAGAATAGGGCATCAAGTCGGCGCGACTCGCCGTCGACGCTGACCTGGCCTTCGCCCATGGCCTCTAGCAGAGCCGACTGGGTGCGTGGCGAGGCACGGTTGATCTCGTCGGCGAGCAGAATCTGAGTAAAGACCGGTCCCGGGCGGAAGTGGAATTGGTGCTCGGCGGGGTCGAATACCGATACGCCGAGGATGTCTGATGGCATCAGATCCGGCGTGAACTGCACGCGCTTGAATTGGCCGTGGATCGAACGTGCCAGGGCCTTGGCCAGCGTTGTCTTACCCGTGCCTGGGACGTCTTCGAGCAGCACGTGGCCGCCGACGGTCAGAGCGGCCAGCAGCCAACGTACCGAATGCTCCTGCTCCCGCATCACAAGGCGTAAGTTGTCGCCGAGGGCCGCGGCGGTCCTCATCGCGCGGCTCGGGGCTGATGCTCGTTGCAACGGTGTCGACATCACGTAGTTGTTTGGGTCGTTGCGCATGGTCCGGGCCGGCAGTATCCCGATGCGGACGACACCGCGATGGGCCATGCCGCCGGCGCGCTATGGCTTGTCGTCGCGGCGTTGCCCGATGGTCTCAGAGGGCACGTGGATTGATCTCGCAGATCGGTGTCAGCTCGACCAGGTAGCGTTGATTGGGCCGGAGGATGACCCGTTCGCGGCAGGTGTTGAAGCCGAGTTCGTAGCCGAATCGATGCTCGCCAGGGTCGATCTGAAATGACCATCGCTGACCGTTAAGCAGACCATAGACCTGTTGGTCTTCGATCGTGAAGAACATGGTCGCCGGAAAACCGACGATGGAACTCTTGCGTTCCAGCGTGACGGAGACCGCTTCCCCAGGTTGTTTGATCAGCGGTAGCGGTCCGCGGGGGCCGGAAGCACAGCCCGCCACGGCCGAATAGACGAGGGCGGCAGCGATGGCCCACTCACGCATGGCGATGTCTCCCGCTTGTCCCAGGCCAGCCTGGTGTTAGTTGCCCGATTCTGCCTGAGAGGCAGCGCTGGCGGGATAGTGGCGGAGTCTCCGCATGGGCGTCAAGACGGCCGGTGCTCCTGGTCGCGGGAAGCGGCTTGTCGTCGGGCAATCGTTAGCCCGATAGCCCAAGCCTTCCATGGAGCCCGCCCATTGTGGTCCACCGCCGCCGCCCTAGCGGTTCAATGGCCCTGGTCGGGATGATGATCGTGGGGTGCGGTGGCCGGTAGCGATTGCCCCGCCGCGATTGCGCGAAGGGCGGCGGCGATGTCGGTCTCGCCCGTGGCCAGCAACCGAATTCCCGGGCGCGCCTTGCGCCGAATGAAGCGGTATTTACGCTGTGCGGCTCTGGTGGGGGCTGCGCAACGCCTCCGCCCAGTCTTCCATGGCCGCATTAGCGATGGGCATCGGCGCTTCCATGAACGTGATGACGAAACCCTGACTGGTTTCGGCAACGCCAATGGAGCGTGGACGCACCGCAAGTACCTGTGGGTTTGGCAGTGCGATACCGAAACAGAATATGACGTTCTTCGCGGCGAGGATGTCCTCGCCCACGCTACCCTCGGGTAGCGCACAGGTGTGGGCCAAATGATCGAACACGTCGATGAAACGGCCGCAACGGCGCGCCTCGATGCGCCGACGAAAGTACCCGCAGATGGCGCCGACCGAATCGAACGCAGTCTCGTCGCGGCGGAGTTCCATCACGAACAGCGGATACTTCTCATGCAACAGTGTCTGCTTCATCAGTGCGGCCTCCCGCCGCGCGAGAATAGATGCGGAATGCGAACGCGCCACGCGCTGAGGTCTCTGACTCTGGGTTCGGCGGCCGAGAATAGGGCGCCATTGCCGAAACGACATTGAAAACAGTCAATGGCGCGGCCGGGAACGGCCGACAGCGGTTCAGTGGGTGCGGTGTGCGCCGGGCCGCCGATTACTGCTCGGCAATCCGCCGAAGATTGGGGATATCAAGCAGGAAGAGGTTTTGTCGCGACTCCACGAGCAGACTCTCACGTTTGAATCCGGCGATGGTGCGGCTCGCGGTCTCGGTGGTGATGCCCAGCATGGCGCCCATGTCCTCGCGGCTGAACAGACTGCATTCGCTAGACGCGCGGTCGCGCACGAGCCGAAGCAAGAGGCGTGCTACGCGCTGCCGGGCGGAGCCGGTGGAGAGTTCAGTCAGCCAGGCGTCGGCTTCGGTCAGGGCGCGCTGCCAACGTGCCATCAACTCTTGGTGAAGTTTCGGGTTTTCAGCGCCCAGTTCCTTGACCACCCTGGCGGGGAAGCGGCAGATCTCCGAGCGTTGCAATACAACGGCATCGTGGTGATAGCCCTCGCCGAGCAATGCCTCGAGACCCAGCACATCGGTGCTGCGGACGATTCGCACGATACGCTGACCGCCGTCGGGAAGGTATTGCACCAACTTCAGCGCACCGCTGCGGACGGTGTACATGTAGTCACCATGGTCACCGGTCTGGTAAAGCCGGGTCCCCGGCTTAAGATCGAACTGATCGATCGGGTCGTGTATGCGATCGAAATCCCGTTCTTCGAGTCCGCCGAACAGGGCCGTTGTGCGCAGTGCGCAGTTCCGACAGTCCGCCTCCCCAGACCAAGCCTCGCGCAATGTAACCGATTTGACCATGCGGTTTGTTGACCCTTTGAGCCTGTTTGCCAGGGATGCAGGAGGCGAAAGTGTACTCGATTTGCGCTTCCGCGTGCCGCTCCGGCAACTGGCTCCGCGCGGTCCGATACGGCTTGAGGCAGCGGGGTTCGCGGGCCGGGTTGGTGATGCGGACGGGTCGATCTCGAGACGGACGGCGCGGATACGGCTGAGATGTCGGCGCCTGGGTTATGATGCGCCGCCATGAGCCCCGATCAATGTTTGAATCCCCGTCAACCCAGGAACTTGGATTACCGCCGTTGAGCGCAAGGCGTGCCGAGCAAGATCCTGTTTTGGATGAGTTCTATGCTTTGCGGCCCGTTCACCCTGTGGGTGCAAGCCGTCCGGCTGTTGTTTTTCGATTGAACCCGAGTCCTAGCGAGCCAACGCGCGGCGCGACTACGGGGAGGTATCGCTGATGTCGCTGATCGCGCTGCGTTCCATTTTCTTGTCTTACGGTGCTCCGGCGTTGCTGGACGCGGTCGATCTCGACATCGAACCCGGAGAGCGCGTTTGTCTGCTCGGACGTAACGGCACGGGAAAATCCACGCTCTTACGTATCATCAATGGCGATCTTCATACCGACGGCGGTGAGCGACGCGTCGGCCAGGGGGTCCGAGTCGCTTGTCTGGCGCAGGAGGCGCCGGCTGGCGGTGACGAGACCGTGCTTGATGTGGTTTCTGCTGGCCTTGGGGAGCTGGGGGCGCTGGTTGGTGAGTATTATCGCATCAGCCAACGCGTCGGCGCCGATTCCAGCACCACAACCCAGGCAAGCGACCTTGACCGCTTGGCCTTGATCCAGCACCGCCTCGAGTCCGAGGGTGGCTGGGAGATCGAGCAACGCGCCGAACGTGTGATCTCGCGTCTCGGGTTGGATGCGGAGCTGCGCTATGCGACGCTGTCGGGTGGCTTGCGTCGGCGCGTGATGCTGGCCCAAGCCCTTGTCACCGAGCCGGATCTGCTGCTACTCGACGAGCCGACCAACCATCTCGACATCGAAACCATCGAGTGGTTGGAGGCGTTCCTGCTCGGGTTTCGCGGTTCGCTGTTGTTCATTACCCATGATCGACGCTTTCTGCGCCGGCTGGCGACGCGCATCCTCGAACTCGACCGCGGCCGCTTGACCGACTGGCCGGGCGACTATGCCAACTACTTGCGGCGGCGCGAGGAACGCCTCAATGCCGAGGCCAAGGAACGTGCGCGCTTCGATAAGAAGTTAGCCGATGAAGAGGTCTGGATTCGCCAGGGCATCAAGGCGAGGCGCACCCGCAACGAGGGTCGCGTGCGCGACCTCAAGGCCATGCGTGAGGAACTCAGGGCCCGGCGCGTTAGTCC
>JBATTL010000534.1:0-3265 GCA_049670525.1 Thiohalocapsa sp.
AGCGGCAAACGCGTTGCCATTGACGGGTCAATCCCGTTCCCCGCCATGGCGGCGATCATGATCGTCGTAGGCGTTGACGATGCGTTGCACCAATGCGTGCCGTACGACATCCCGCGCGCTAAAGAAGGTAAAACTGATGCCATCGACGTCGCGCAGGATATCCACCACCTGGCGGAGTCCCGACGGCTGACCGCGTGGCAGATCTACCTGCGTTACGTCGCCCGTGATGACGGCGGTGGAGCCGAAGCCGATGCGGGTCAGAAACATCTTCATCTGCTCCGGCGTCGTGTTTTGCGCCTCGTCCAGAATGATGAAGGCGTCGTTCAGGGTACGACCCCGCATATAGGCCAGCGGTGCCACCTCGATCACATTGCGCTCGATGAGCTTGTTGACCTTCTCAAAGCCCAGCATCTCGAAGAGGGCATCGTAAAGCGGGCGTAAGTAGGGGTCGACCTTTTGCGCGAGGTCGCCGGGCAAGAAACCAAGTCGTTCGCCGGCCTCCACGGCGGGACGGACCAGCAGGAGCCTGCGCACGCGCTCGCTCTCCAATGCCTCCACGGCGGAGGCCACCGCGAGGAAGGTCTTGCCGGTGCCGGCGGGGCCGACCCCGAAGTTGATGTCATGTTTCAGCATCGCGTGCAGATAGACCTGCTGAAGCGGACCGCGTGCCTTGATCAAGCCGCGCTTGGTCTTGATGATCACCGCGGGAAGATCGACGTCGTTGTCGGCCGCGAGGGCTTCGATTCCGGATTGCTGGAGTTGCAACTGTATGCGTTCCGGAGAGAGCACCTCTTCCGCGCTGGCAGCGTAGAGGTCTCTCAGCAGCCGTTCGCTCGCCGCCGCCACATCGTCGGCGCCGATGATCCGGAAGCTGACGCCACGGTTGCTGATCTCGACACCCAGCCGCCGTTCGATCAGGCGCAGATGCTGATCGAAAGGACCACACAGATTGTTCAGGCGTGCGTTATCAGACGGTGACAGTTCGATATCGATTTTGGTCGCTTGATTGAGCAATGAGGGCCTTGTAGCTGAGGTCTGGCCGGTGTTGGCGAGCCCGGTCTCGATGTGAGGGCGTCTGTGGTTTGGTTGGCCGGGATGGGTCGCGCGTCGGACCCTGCGGTTTCTGTGGTGGCTCCGCAACGTCAAGCCGCGCGGCCGGTCTCAAACGGGCGAAGTGCGCGGCTGCTCTGGCGAAGTCCTAGCAACGGTTGCTGCCGCGGTCACTCTACCCAGCACCCCACGCAGGGAGTTGGGTTTCGCCTCCGTGATCTGTAACTCGACAAACCGTCCAATCAGGGCGTCCGCATTGCCGTTGCGGCTGAAATTGACCACACGGTTGTTCTCGGTGCGCCCGGCAAGTTCGGTCGGATCCTTTCGCGAGGGTCCTTCCACCAGCACCCGGTGCGTTTCGCCGACCATCTGTCGGCTGATAGCCTGGGCCTGGTGATTGATAAGCTGTTGCAAGCGCGCCAAACGTTCTTGCTTCAGCTTAGGCGAAAGATCGTCGGCGTAATCGGCGGCGGGCGTGCCGGGGCGCGCACTATAGACGAAGCTGAACGACTGGTCGAATCCGATCTCCTCGACCAGCCGCATCGTGGCCTCGAAATCGGCCTCGGTCTCGCCGGGAAATCCGACGATGAAATCGGAGGAGACGCAGATATCCGGTCGCGCTCGACGCAGACGCCGAATCTTTTCCTTGTATTCCAGTGCAGTGTGACCGCGCTTCATCAAAGACAAGATACGGTCCGAACCGCTTTGCACCGGCAGATGCAGAAAACTGACCAACTCCTGCACCTCCGCGTACGCATCGATCAGTGCATCGTTGAACTCCACCGGATGGGACGTGGTGAAACGGATACGCTCGATGCCGTCGACAGCGGCCACATAGCGGATCAACAACGCCAGGTCGGCGATCTCGCCGTCATGCATGGGACCCCGGTAGGCGTTGACATTCTGCCCGAGCAGGTTGACTTCCCGGACGCCCTGTTCGGCGAGACCCGCCACCTCGGCGATGACGTCGTCAAAGGGCCTGCTGATTTCCTCGCCCCGGGTGTAGGGTACGACGCAGTAAGTGCAATATTTTGAGCATCCCTCCATAACCGAGACGAAGGCCTTGGGGCCCTCAGCACGGGGTTGGGGTAGACAGTCGAATTTTTCGATCTCCGGGAACGAGATATCGATCTGCGGCTGCTTGTGTCGTCGGAGTTCGTTCAGCATAGCCGGCAGTCGGTGCAAGGTCTGCGGGCCGAAGACCAGGTCCACATAGGGCGCGCGTTCCCGAATCGCATCGCCTTCCTGGCTCGCGACACAGCCGCCGACGCCGATCACCAGCCCGGGTCGTTTGACCTTCCAGGGCCGCCAGCGCCCGAGCTGCGAAAACACCTTTTCCTGCGCCTTTTCGCGGATCGAGCAGGTGTTCAGCAGAAGGATGTCCGCGTCCTCGGGCCGCTCGGTGAGTTCCGCGCCATGGGACTCCCGCAGCACGTCCGCCATCCGGGCGGAGTCGTACTCGTTCATCTGGCAGCCGTAGGTTTGGATGTAAAGTTTGGTGGTCATGCTGCGAGGCTAAATTGCGCTGAGCGCCTGTCGGTCAAGAGGCGGTCGATGATCCATACTGAGTGACCAGTTGGGACTCTGTCACCTTAGCCTATCCAGGCTAGCGAAAGAGCTGCGGCTCGTCCAGGTCCGCGTGCGGATGCACATGCCCGACTCTAGCGGTGCCCACTCTTGCCCAAAGCGTCTGTGATTCGACAAGAGATTGCTATTATTGCTATTTACAGAACACTGGGCGGTGCCGGCTCTCTGCCCTCGCACGGACGTTGACGCGCCGCAATGTGCCTGGGCTTTCGGATCACATGCGAGTGCGAGTTGTGTTTGCGGTCGTCGTCGTCTCAACAGGACGTTGGGCTGCTTGCCGCCATAGCGAAAAAGTCATCGATGCGAATCGCGTTGGCGAAGGCGTTGGAGCTTCATTCCAGGAATCCAAAGGCTCTGGTCGGATGGCCAACTTCGCTTCTTAGCGCGATGATTTTGCCAAGGGTCCAGGCAGGGCGCCGGGGGTGGTCGTGCCGGTCTACTTTACCGCGTACCTCACCGTTTTCCCTGCAGCAGGGCCTCCGGATGACGTTCCAGGTAATCCGTCAAGGATCGCAGCGAGCGAGCCGCGCGGCCGGCGTCCGTGAGCAAGCGGTCGAGCTCACGACGGGTCGTTGAACCCTCGCCGGTCAGGCTTGCGACCGCGCGCATAGCGCGACTGGCGTCGGTC
>JBATTL010000535.1:0-5163 GCA_049670525.1 Thiohalocapsa sp.
CCGCAGATGGCCTCCAGAACCTCATCCCCGGCGACGACATCGGGCAAACGCACGCGGGCGCTGACTATCTCTTCCGGGGCATAGTCCGGGGGAAACGCATCACGCCAGGCGATGTCGTTGAGATCCAGCAACATCGCGAAGCGGTCGACCAGTGTATGGGGCAGTTGTTCCTCGTCATTTGCCCCCTCGTCCAGCGCGATGACTCCGAAACGGGTCGGCGTTCTCGCGGTAATACCGTCGCGCTCCACCAGAACCTCATGGTTGTCCAGCGCGGCGCTGAGATGGGCCGCGGTGGAGCGCGCCACGCGCTCGGCCATGGCCAGCAGCACCACGCCGCCATCGGCCTCGGCCAATAGGCCCCGTTCGGCCACCGGGCGCCCCGCGCGCAGCGTCGCGGAGAGATCAAGACCGCCGAGCAGGCGCCCATCGGCGATGTGCAGCGGTATGCGCCGGAAGGGTTTGTCCGCGGGCAGGAGCTCTCGGATCAGCTCCAGCCATAGATCGCGCACGGGCCCAGGGAGGGCGCGGACTGCAATGCCGCCGCTGCCGATTGGGTCGACAGCGAAAAGGGCCGCCGCCTGGCAGGCGTCGTCCCAACGAGAGATTTGGGGTTGCTGGTGCGGCGGCTGGTCGGGTGGATTTGGGCCGGATTGGGGACCGGAACCCGGGCCTGCCGCGCGGGAGGCGGGATTGCCGCCGTCGCCGTCCATCATGCCGCGGCTGTCTCCGTGCCGAACAGCTCTTCGATGGCTCGCTCGACGCGGGTCGTGGAACCGGCATCGTCGAGCACGTTGCGGCGCAGACGATGACGCAGAGCCGGCGGGGCGACCTTCATCAGGTGCTTGTCGCCGACGGCGTCGTCACCTTCAAGCGCAGCAAAGGCGCGGGCGGCGCGGATCAACGTCAATTCACCGCGTAGACCATCGGTACCAAGCTTCATACAGAGTTCCGTTGCGCGCTGGAGCGTGGCATCCGGCACGTCGACATTCGCAAGCTTGTCCTTGGCGTTGAGGATCTGGCGGCGGATTTTGGCGTCCTTGCGCTTCCACTTGTCGATAAAGGCCGCGGGATCACGCTCGAATTCGTCGCGCAGTCGCACGACTTTCATGCGGCTCTTCAGATCCTGTGGGGTCGTCACCTCCACGGACAGGCCGAAGCGGTCGAGCAACTGTGGCCGCAGTTCACCTTCCTCGGGGTTGCCGCTTCCCACTAGCACGAAGCGTGCCGGGTGACGCACGCTGAGGCCCTCGCGCTCGACGACATTCTCACCGGAAGCCGCCACGTCGAGAAGCGCGTCGACCAGGTGGTCCTCCAGCAGGTTGGCCTCGTCGATGTACAGGAAGCCGCGATGGGCACGGGCCAGCAGACCGGGTTCGAAGCGTTTCTCGCCGCGGGTCAGCGCACTCTCGAGGTCGAGCGCGCCGATGACGCGGTCTTCGGTGGCGCCGAGCGGAAGATCCACCACCGGAACCGTTCCCTTCCGCACCTTCAGCTTGCCCGTAGCGGCCTTCTGATCGCGGCAGGACTCGCACAACGCGGCCTCGGCCGCGTCCGGGTCGCAGTTGTAGACGCACTTTTCAACCACGCGCATGGCGGGCAGCAAAGCGGCCAGGGCGCGAATCGCCGTGGACTTGCCGGTGCCGCGGTCGCCGAACACCAGCACGCCCCCGATGCTCTGGTCAGTCGCCGCGATCAGGATCGCGAGCTTCATCTCGTCTTGGGCGACAATGGCGGAGAACGGGAATGCGACCGGCATATTCAGAGATTCCTATCGGCAATCGATGGTGTGGTGATGGCTGCGTCGGATGGGACATCCGGGCGGCGACCCTGCAGGGAGAGTTTGGTCCGTCGCCGATGCGGATCGAGCGCGGACCCTGATGCAAGGCACGAGCGCAACGCCCAGGGACACCAGCGGCTTCGCGGACCACCGCCAAAACTATCCCCCTTGTGTTTGCGCGGTCAAGCCGGACTACGGGTTTCATTGCGCCAGCGCAGAATCCGGGGGCCGTGCCTCAATGGATGGAATCGGCGGCCGTCGACGCCGGCAGACCTTGCGCCCCTGCTGACCGCCACGACGTCAAGAGCCCCGCAGCTGTAACTGAGAACCATCAACCGTGACCGACCCTGCAGAGACCAACCACTTGCCCGTTTTCAATGCGAGTCCCTGGCACAGCGATGGCACGCCGGCGCTGGGCATCGGGCAGCGCTGCTGGCCCTACGCGGAGCTCGCTGGACTAGTCGCCGAGCGCGAGCAGCGGCTGCGAGAACTCGGCCTCGGCCCGGGACAGGTCTTGATTTGCGGGGTCGATTCCGGGCTGGATCTGATCCTGAATCAGCACGCGCTCGCGCGCGTCGGCGCTGCGCTGCTACCGGTACCAAGTGACTCGCACCCAGAGCGGCTGGATGCCTTGACCCGCCAGACCGGCGCCGAGTGGCACTGGGTGCCTGGAGCGAACGGCGGCCTATTGAAGGCCACCGGGCGGACGCCATCGCGAGACCCGGCTGCAACCGAAGGACTGGCATTGCTGATACAAACCAGCGGCAGCAGCGGCGCACCCAAAGTCGTGATGCTCACTCAAGGCGCCGTGCTCGGGTCCTGCACCTTAGTCAATAGCGTGCTTGCCCTCGGACCTGGCGACGAGTGGCTCTGCTGTCTGCCGTTGCAGCACGTCGGCGGCCTCGCGATCAGCTATCGGTGCGCATTGGCCGGCGCGACGCTGCGGCTGCAATCAGGACTCGGCAGTGGCTTCGACGCCGCCGCGGTTAGCGCGGATCTCGCGCGAGGCAGGGTCACGCATCTGTCCCTGGTGCCGCCGATGCTCGCACGGCTACTCGATAGCGGTATCGGACCTCCTCGATCCCTGCGGGTTCTACTGCTGGGCGGTCAGGCGCTGAACAGGGCCTTGGCACGCCGCGCAATCGACGCCGGCTGGCCCCTCTACCTGACCTATGGCATGTCAGAAACCTTCTCTCAGGTCGCGACGGCGCCCTATTCGGCAAATGGCGCGCCGACACTCGTCGGCCCCCCATTACCCGGAGTCGAGCTGGATTGCACTCCCTGTGGAGAGACGCCGGCCGTGCTGCGCCTGCACGGCCCGATACTGATGGCGGGCTATGCGAATCCCCAGCGGCGCCCCGGTGATGGGTTGCGCGATGGCTGGCTGACGACCTCGGATCTTGGGTGCGTCGACCAGACCGGCGCGCTGCACCTTCTCGGACGCGCCGATGAGATGCTCGTGATCGGCGGGGTCAATGTGCTACCGACCGCCGTGGAGGATTGCATCGCCGGGGCGCCGGGCGTCGAAGCCGTTGCGGTGGTCGGCGTGCCGCATCCCGTTTGGGGGCAGACACTCGCTGCCTGCTATGCGGGTGGTGCGACGCCCGATGCGCTCGAAGACTGGTGTCGGGTGAACCTCGCCGGGGCGCAACGCCCGCGTATCTTCATACGCCGCGCAGAACTGCCGTTGCTCGCGTCAGGCAAGCAAGACCGCGCCGCGATCGTGCACTTGGCCTCAGCGGGTGGCCAAACCAACGACTAAAACGCGCCTCGTCGTACCCGATCTCAGCTGCTGACCAGCAGCAGGCGCAGCGCATTGGACAGGGCCTCGGGGAGCGCGTGCGGAAGGCCATGGCCAGGGTGGATGCACACATGGACGGTTCGTGCCACCGCGGCGAGCTCGCCGTCTTGGGTGCGGAATTGATAGTCGATCTTGAATGATCCAGTGCCAAGCTCGGCAACGGCGAGGCTAAGGCAGACGCGATCTCCGTGACGCAGCGGCCGCCGATAGTCCGCCTCCGCATGGACCAGGGGTAGCGCGAGCTCGCCATCACGGATCAATCGATCCAATGGGAATCCGAGCTCCGACATCCATACCTCATAGGCGTCGTGGGCATGACGAAACAAGTGCGCGAAAAAGAGGACGCCGGCGACGTCTGTGTCGTGCAGCCGGATCTGAAATCGGTACTGGAAGGATTGGTCGCTCATCGCCTTGACCCCACGGCTGACGGATAGGGCAATCGTACGTCGCTTCGATGGGTCGAGGCCCAAAACCGGACCAAGGGTTGCGCGATTTGTCCCAAATCTATTGGAACCCTGCTGATCGCAGGGCGCTGCGGAAGCGGAAGAGGCTTGGGCGATTTCTGTCAATCGCCTTAGCCGTTCGAGGTCAGCGATCGACGCCAATACACAACACGGCCTGCGGCGCCTCCAGCAGCAAATTGTGTCCGACTTGTTCGATTCGGTGCAATTCGACTTCGGGACATTGTCTGAGCACCTGTTCGGCGATCGCGGCGAACTTGCTGTCAAGTGCCCCCACCAGCCAGCGCAACCGGCCAGACCACCGCGACAAGGCGGTCCAGGTCTCCGGCATCTCCGCCAGGCCGAAACAAGCGAGGTTGTTGGCCAACCCTTCGGCACGCTGGCCCAGGCGGCGCGCGCGCCACGTCTCCAGAACCGTCGGCGGCAACGCGGCCTGGGTCGCAAACAAGGGCTGCCTCTCCCAAGCGTCGACGAATGCGGCGATTCCCTGCGTCCTTAGCAGCTCGATCCAACATAGGTCCGCGGCACGACGGGCCGCACGCTGATCCGCATTCACGAGCCCCGGATGCGCGGACAGGATGGTGGCCGCTCGAAATCGTTCGGGGGCCACCGCGAGCAGCGAGAGCG
Organism: Thiohalocapsa sp.; assembly: GCA_049670525.1. GTDB lineage: Bacteria > Pseudomonadota > Gammaproteobacteria > Chromatiales > Chromatiaceae > Thiohalocapsa. The sequence goes on from JBATTL010000535.1 coordinate 4,667, forward strand.
CGATACGCCCACCCAGGGAGTACCCGATCACCTGATCGATGCTGGGGGGAAGCGCGTTGAGTAAGCGCTCGATCTCTTCCGCAAAGCCCACGATTGGATCCTGGCTACCACCATGGCCCGGCAGATCGATGGCGAGTGCCGTTGGCCGATCGTCAGACCAGGGCGCCCAGTCACGCCCATCGCCGGTAAATCCGTGAAGGAGCAGTACACGGGGTTCATCACCCGCCAGGGTCCCGAACAGCCGGCCCGTGAAGCCCGGCAGTTGAAACAGACGCTCGACGTCAATCATGCCATCACCCGCGTCGGTTCGAAACCGCTCCCTGCCACATCCGGCAACAGAATCCGCCCCGCTCGCGGCACGGGCGCGAGACCGAGGTCACGAGCAAGCCAGTCGCCGGTGGCGAGCCCATGGGTCAGGGGGCTGCCGGTCGCCGCGGCGAGTTGGACGCTGGCCCAAAGCCCAGCCGCAGACTCCACCAGACTCGTCAGCACCACCT
>JBATTL010000536.1:0-7931 GCA_049670525.1 Thiohalocapsa sp.
CAGGCCAGACTTTCGACCAGACGACCCTCAACTGGAAGCTGGTGAACGTTCCCTGGGGCACCGCGCCGGACGGCGACAACTCCCGCTACGGCTGCGGACCGATCGGCGCCAAGGTAAGCTGTGCTGACAAGGAGGTCGTATTTTGGGTGCTGACCTGGGCCGAGAAAGACGGTGTTCTCCTCAATGAGATGGCAGGCCATGGCCTGACCGAGATCCCGTCGGACGTCGACGACATCACCAAGGCGCCACTCGAGATCGTGTCGGTCGACGTCGGAGGGAAAACGGGCGTATCCGCCTCCTTCACCAACAACGTCGGTTTCTACAACCAAACCTTCGTGGTCTGCGGTGCCCAAAGCGAGTGCAACTCCGCGAGCGCAGCCGCCGCCTCACGCGGCGTCGTGGGCGATCTCATGGTCGAGGAGGTCACGACCGAGACCGACAGCGCGCTGCTCAACGACTCGATCAAAGTCAGCGCCCGCATCGCCACCACCGAGCAGCCCTTCAAGCCGATTAGCGTGTTCTTCTACGACGGCGACCCGACCGATGAAACCTCGCGGGTCTTCGATCACGAGTACATTCCCTTCGTCGGCTCGAACAGTGAGTATCTGACCTCATCGCGCTATCTGCCCCTGAGCTGCGGGCCAAAGGAGATCCACGTGGTCGCCGCCGCGGCAGGCGGTGTGCCGGTCACCGATCTGGCCACAATCGACGTCACCGTCGATCCCCTGGCCGAAGTGGATACGCTGATCGCGTCGGTCAGGCGGCTCGATCTACCGCGCTGGACCGAGCGCGGCTTGGTGACCAAGCTGCAGCAAGCGAAAAGGAGGTTCGCCGAAGTGGAGTCTTCGGCCACATCCGTCAGGCGGCTTGAGATACAGCATGGGATGCATCGCGAGTTGTTGACCAGGTGGCACGACGCGAGAAGGTGGTACGCCAGAGACCCCTTGAACACCGGGATCCGATGGCTGAAATGGTTTGGCCGCGAAGTCCAGATATTCAGCCGCTGGAGGATCATCCGCCCGTCTTCCGCAGATTCCCTGAACGGCCAGGTCGACCGCCTGATCGGCTGCCTGTAAGCCGCCACCCCCTCGGGGCTCAGCTCGGTCTGGCCTCGATAGGGTCGGAACAGCGAGCAACACCCATCCGCCGCGATTTGTACCGAGTCCTGGCCCGACTTCATCGACGGCCGGGTGGCGGTCAGCAGCTCGCACCGCAGCTCGATCTCGATTCAGCGCGAGCTCGGTGCGTTTGCGTTCTTGACGACAGGGATTGGGCCACGCCGGTTGATCCGACACAGCCTCAGGTCTATGCTGCGCCGCAGCAAACCCTTATCCTCGGCCAATCAGTTCATCGATGTGGGTGCTGACGCTGCGGCCCAAGGCCGACAGGCAGTAGCCGCCCTCCAGACAGGAGACGATGCGCTCCCGGGCATGTCGCGCGGCCAAGTCATGGAGTTGTCTGGTGATCCAGGCGTAGTCCGCCTCGCGCAGATTGAAGTTGGCCATGTCGTCCTCGAGGTGCCCGTCAAAGCCGGCCGAGATCATCACCAACTGGGGTTGAAATGCGTCCAGCCGAGGCAGCCAGTCGCGTTCCACCGCCGCACGAAATGCGTCACCGTCGGTGCGGGCGGGCAGCGGAATATTGATAACGTTGGGTGCCTTGGAATCAGCGCCGGAGCCGGGATAGAACGGGTGCTGAAAGCTGGAGCAGAACAGGATGCGCGAATCACCAGCGACGATGTCCTCGGTGCCATTGCCATGGTGCACGTCAAAATCAATGATGGCGATGCGGTCGAGCCCATAGCGGTGCACGGCGTAGGACGCGCCGACGGCAACGTTGTTGAAAAAGCAGAAGCCCATCGCCGCATTGCGCTCGGCATGGTGGCCGGGCGGACGCACGGCGCAAAAAGCGGCATGGTGCTTGTCGCTCATGACCAGATCCACCGCCAGGGTCAAGGCGCCGGCAGCGCGCAGAGCGGCGTTCAAGGTACCACTGCACATTGCCGTGTCGCCGTCGACCCAACTGAGAACGTCCGAGGCGGTTGGAGCGGACTCGAAAATCATGTCCACATACTCAGCGTCGTGCACACGCAGCAATTGATCGCGGGTGGCCTTTGGAGCGTCGTATTGGGTGACCAGCATCTCGATTCCCGACGAGATCATCCGATCGCCGATCGCGTGCAGACGTTCGGGCACCTCGACATGATGCGCGCCCATCTGGTGGTGGTGGCAATCGTGGTGGGAAATGTATGCAAGGTTCATCCGGGTGCCCTTGGTCGTATTTTGATGCGATCGCCGCGAACGGCGCACGCGGGATCCGTCGTAACCGGTAGCCCTCCGATGGGCTCCGGGGTCAAATCGGCAGCGCGCATGCTGATCGCTGATCGTCATTGACCAACCGATCGGCCCGATGCGGAACCGCCGCCTGCAATCGTTGATTCGTTAGCTTAATTCTTTTGCGCCCGGGAGGGCAGACCCTGATGCGTCTCACCGATGTCGACCAGTTGTTCGCCCCCGAAAATGTTGCCGTACTCGGTGCCAGCGATCGTGAAGGCTCGGTCGGCGCCATGTTGTACCGCAATCTGATCGCAGGCGGCTGCAGGGGCAGTTGCTATCCGATCAACCCGAAGTACGACGAGGTTTCCGGAAACCGCTGCTACAAGAATCTCGCCGAACTCGAGCGACAAGTGGATCTGGTTCTCATCGTGACGCCGGCAGAGACGGTTCCGGGCATACTCGACCAGTGCGGTGAGGCAGGTGTCAAGGCGGCGATCGTGCACTCCGCCGGCTTCGGCGAGCACGGCGAACGTGGGGCTACCTTGCAGGAACGCCTGGTGGAGGCGGCGCGCCGCAATCGCATCCGCGTCATGGGCCCGAACTGTCTTGGCGTGATGCGCCCGTCCCATGGTCTCAATGCCAGTTGCATCAATGATCTGCCCGCACCGGGCAAGGTCGCGCTGGTGTCTCAGTCCGGCGCCATATGCACCGCGATGTTGGACTGGGCCGGGCCGCGCCGGGTCGGTTTCTCGGCCGTCGTGTCGCTTGGTGCAGCGGCGGATGTCGACTTCGGCGATGTGCTCGACTATCTCGCGCTCGATCCGCTGACCAACTGTATCCTGCTCTATGTCGAGGGTATCCGAGATGCGCGCCGCTTCATGAGTGGACTGCGCGCGGCGGCTCGGCTCAAGCCCGTGATCGTCGTCAAGAGCGGCCGCCATCCGGCAGGTTCGCGCGCGGCAAAGTCCCATACCGGCGCTTTCGTGGGATCGGTGGAGGTGTTCCGCGCCGCGATGGAGCGTAGCGGCGGTGTGCAGGTGGAGCGGCTGTGTCAGTTGTTCGCGGCGGCTCAGGTTTTCAGTGCCGGGCGGCGGATGCCGGGCAACCGCATCGCGATCATCTCCAACGGCGGCGGACCCGGCGTGCTGGCCGTGGACCGTGCCATCGACGGCGGTCTGGTGATGGCTCAGTTCAGCGATGCAACACGTGCCGCCCTCGAGCAAGCACTGCCCGACCACTGGTCCCACGGCAACCCCATCGATGTAATCGGCAACGCATCCGCCGAGCGCTATCGCATCGCACTCGACGTCGCACTGGAGGACGACGGCGTCGATGCGGTGTTGGTGTTGCTCTCGCCGATGGCTACCTGGCAGCCCACGGCCGTTGCGGAGCAGGTGATCGAGGCCGCGAAAAAGACCCGCAAGCCGGTGCTGACCTGCTGGTTGGGCGAGACGCGGGTTGCCGAGGCACAGGAGACCCTTTCCAAGAACGGGGTACCGCATCTGGACACACCGGACCTTGCGGTGGATGCGATGTCGTTCCTGGCCGAGCATCAGCGCAACCATAAACTGCTAATGCAGTCGCCCGGTCCACTATCCCAGCAGCTCTTGCCCGACGTGGAGGGCGCGCGCCTGATCATCGAAGGGGTCATGTCTGATGGCCGCAAGACCCTCGGCACCATCGAGGCCAAGGCCGTCCTATCCGCATTCCGTATCCCCACCACCCAGGCGGTCTTGGCACGCAGTCCGCACGAGGCATTGATGGCCGCCGAGGCGCTGAGCTTTCCGGTGGTAATGAAGATCAACTCGCCCGACATCGAGCGCAAATCCGATGTCGACGGCGTCCGGCTGAACCTGGACGACGCCCGCAGTATCCGCCGCGCTTACAGCGAACTCACCGAGCGCGCGGCGAAGTTGCGCCCGGAGGCGCGTATTACCGGCGTTACGGTGGAGCACATGGTGCCCATCCGCAACGCCCGCGAACTGATGGTGGGCGTGGTGCGCGACCCGATCTTCGGACCGGTGATCAGCTTCGGTGCCGGAGGCACCGATATGGAAGTACTCGCGGACCGCGCCCTGGGTCTGCCCCCGCTGAATGCATTCATCATCCAAACCGTGATCGAGAACACGCGCGTGGCGCGCCTGATGGGCGCCTTCAGCAGCATGCCCCCGATGAATCGACAGGCCCTCTCCCGCATCCTGCAGCGCGTCTCGGAGATGGTCTGCGAGTTGCCCGAGATCATCGAAATGGAAATCAATCCGCTGATCGGCAACGACCTGGATGTCACCGCAGTCGACGCCCGAATCAGCGTCAACTACCGCCCTTCTCAGCAGTCGCTCTACGGCCATATGGCCATCCATCCCTATCCACAGCATCTGGTGGAGCGGGTGCCGCTGCCGGACGGCATCGATCTGACGATCCGTCCGATCCGCCCCGAGGATGCGCAGATAGAACAGGACTTCGTACGCGGTCTGTCGAACCAGACCAAGTACTTCCGCTTCATGCAGGCCATCAAGGAACTGACACCGGAAATGCTGGTGCGCTTCACACAGATCGACTACGACCGTGAAATGGCGCTGATCGGCGTCATCGAGGAGGCGGGCAAAGAGGTGCAGGTCGGCGTCGCCCGCTACAAGTCCCGCCCGGGTGGCGACACCTGCGAATTCGCCATCGTCGTGTCCGACGAGTGCCGAGGCCAAGGCGTCGGCGCGCGGCTGATGCGTTCGCTGATGCAGAACGCGCGGGACCGCGGTCTGCGCATTATGGACGGTGAGGTGCTGACGGCCAATAACCGCATGTTGGCCCTGGTCAAATCCCTGGGCTTCCGGATCCAAACCGACAAGCATGACTCGAGCGTCAAGCTGGTTAGCAGAATCCTATAGCAAACGCGTCTACAGGCAGCGCCATCAGCAACCTGACACTGAGCTGGGCTGGTAGCCGCGCCGGCGACGGGAGCGTTTTTTCGCGTCTATCACGCGAGCGGCGTTGAGTGGTCGTCAGAAGGGAATCGCAATAGCGAGCCCACCGCCATAGTCGGAGTAGACCGAGTTCAGGCTGACGAAGCCGTCGGCGCGAAGGGTGATGGCGTCCGTCCTGACAATGTCGAGGCTCCCGCCGAGTTCCAGCTGGGTCGACCCAAGGTCCGTGCTGGCTCTAAAGGAAGGCACGCTCGCCGACCCATGGACATAGCGCGCGGTCATGGAGGCGCTGGAGTTTCCAAGAAACTGCACGATACCCGCGCTCAGCCTTGCTCGGACAACCTGTCCTTGATCGGTCTTGAAGTTCGCGCCGACTTCGACCGAAGGCTGTAGCGTAAAGAAGGAGTCGCCGCCTCCGTCGACTGCAAGCCTGTAGGGATTGCTGCCCGCTTCCGAAAAGCTTGATCCGTCAACAAAGTCGTAACCGAAGTCGATCCGCGGCCGAACGTAGAGGCGCTCATCACCATAGCGATAGCCTGCGCCGATCCGAGTAGAAAGGGTCCAGATCGACTGGGACGCTGTTGCCACCCCACTACTCAAGGGGTTGCGTGTGGTATCGAACCAACCATACCCCGCGGCAACGGAGCCCGTCAGTTCCATCGGCCCGAAAGAGCGTGTTGCGCGCAGACCAGCCAGCAGCCCGTCGCCGTCGCTGGTGGAGTTGTTGTGGGATGAGGTTTCCTGATCGCGCGATTGGTAGGAGAGGGCGCCGCCGACGCGCCAGTCTTGGTTCAGACCGACCTCGCCGCCGGCAGTGATTTGCCACCAGTTCGAGTCGAAGCCCTCATTGGATGCGTTTGCAGAGCGATCGAGACGGCCCGCGTCCCAGGACATGAAGAAACAACGGTCGTGATCGACCGAGCGGTAAGCGCTTCCGTTGTCCCCGCAGCCTGCCATTAGCTTGTTGAAAAGCAGGTTCGAGCGAACAGTCATGATTTGGTTGTTGACGAAGACCTCAGGATTCAAGCGGTCCATGAAGGTGGCATAAGCTTCAGGATCGGAAAACGAGATCAGTTCGACCGCGATCGCATCGCTGACACCGCCAGCGAGCGCCAGCTGATTGAAGCTCTGCGAAGCGTCAAAGGTGTTGTTGTTCATTGGCGCGGCGGCGTTCGCGTTGACATAGTCGATGTCGAAGGAGAGGAGCGTGTCATCGTCCGCATCACTGGAGAGCTGATACTGCGCTACGACGGACGGCCTGACCTCGAGATCGGCCGCTGAGGCAGCGCTAACCTGATCGTCCGCGGTGCGGACGATCCGCGTCGTGACCTCGCCGGCCTCGCCCTGCTCGGTGCTCAGCAGCGTGATCTCGACAGTTCCGCTCAGGTCGGCGGCCCCCTCGATAATCAACTCGTCCGAGATCGGTTCTCCGCTCCCGACCTTTTCTGGATCAAGGTCGATGCTAAGTGTGCCCTCTGAAGCCTGCATGTAGGCACCCTGAATCATCGTGGTCGCAATTTCTCCGGCACCGCCCACTGCCAGGTTGCCTCTATTCAACGTCTGGCCGGCAACGATCCGCGACGCACCAAGGGTTCCACCGGACTCGTTGGACAGGCTGGACGCTTCCGTAAGGATGACGCTGCCGATGATGGTACCGCCAAGGTTGAAGACCTGCGTCGTCCCCTCGCCGACGCTTGCGATCGCGACACCGGTGGCACCGACGCTGGATTCAATGATCCCTCCGGTGTTGTTGATCCTGTTGCTGGTACCATCCTTGACGAAGATCGCGGCTCCCTGTTCGGCAGCGGCCCTGCTGGCGCTTCCGCCCACAATCCGGCCCGTGGCGTCGACATCGACCACGACCTGGCCACGGCCATCGCCGGCACTTTGCGCATAGATGCCATGCGCGCCGGGGCCGGTGGCCGACACCGTGCCATTGACCGTTACGCTGGTCCCGCGTCCGACAATGGTCGAGTCCCCGCCACCGCCGACGCTCTGTGCGAAGATGGCGTGAGACTGCCTGCCGCTGGTGGCGATCAAGGTATCAGCTCCGACCATGACCGCGACCGTCCCTGCCTTTCCACTCCCGCCGGCGCTGCCGATCCGCGCTCCGGATGCGCCATCCGCACCGATCCCCGAGACTCCGCCGCCACCGCCAACGCTCTGCGCAAAGATGCCAGGCGCATTGTTGCCCCTGGTCTCAACACGTGACCCGCCAGCGATGACGACGCCAACGTCGGACCCATCGCCGTAATTCGCTGCTCCCGATCCGATGTCGATCCCACTGCCGAAACTCCCGGTCGAGCGGTATTTGACATCGCCGGCATAGCCGCCGCCGCCGCCGATGCTCTGCGCCACGATGCCGGGCGACAAGTTGGCTTGGGTCAAGACCGAAGTCTCCCTGACCGCGACATTGACCGCTCCTCCGTCACCGCCGGCATCGCCTTGGCCGCCTACGCTGAGCGTCAAGAAGGACGCGTCCACGCCGGTGGCGCCCTTGCCACCGCCTCCGCCGACTGACTGAGCGAAGATCCCGATAGCGGCTCGGCCGCTAGTCGAGACGCTGGACAGGCCGTCGTCGCCTTGAAAGTCGACACTCACAGCGCCGCCGTTGCCGCCGACGCCGTTGCTGCCCCCGAGGTTGACGGTGAGATCTGCGTCCAGAGCCGTCTCGCTTGAGGCCGCGTCGGCTGCGTCGCCGCCACCGCCACCGATCGACTGGGCGAAGGCCCCGTAG
>JBATTL010000537.1:0-2801 GCA_049670525.1 Thiohalocapsa sp.
GAGGCACCGGCAGGGGCGAAAGCCGCCGGCAACAGCTACTCCCCGGAACCTGTGGTTACCGCGCCAGTCGTCGACTCTACCGGTTTGGGCCAAAACCCCAAGCGAGGCCGCGCCGGAAGTCACCACCCTGACACCGCTCGATGCCTGCGCGTTGCTGACCAGCGCCGATGTCGAGCTGGTCTACGGAACCAAGGTTGGGAACGCACAGGAGAAGCAGCTCGGCAGCGGCCGATTCTGGGTGTCGATGTGCAACTACGACAACGCCGAATTCAATGCACCAATGCTCAGCGTGGGTCTTTTGGTGAAAGCGCACGGGGTCTCCGAAGGTCCGACGCACGCCTATGAAGCCCATGTGGCCGAGCTGCGCCAGCAACTCGGACAGGCGGCGGTCCCTGTGCCGGTCGCTGGCACCGGCACACGGGCTGGCTGGAGCGCGGGCGTCGGTCAGCTCACGGTGTTCGAGGGGCCTTATCAGCTCATCTTGACGACCAACGGGCGCTTCGCGGGTGACAGGCTGGCCCTTGCGAACCAGCTCGCGGGTCGAGCATTGGCGCGATTGTCGGCGCAGTAGCGGCCGGGCGTCAGTTCGTCGCCCCAATCTAGCAGGGGCCACAATGCGGGGCTTATGCGTTAGGCTACGCTCCACCGCACCCTTTTGTGAGGCATCGGAGTATAGGTAGATTCAGGGCGTGATCGACTACCGCATTGCTCTAATGTCGTCCGTCCGCGACGACGCCTACGATGGCATTCGTGAGCCTGATGTCGTTGGTCTCGACGCGCATCGACGCAGGCAACGTTGCCTTGAGCAAGACCGACGCCGGGAGGCGGCGCGCAAGCGAAGACTCTTCCTCTTAGCCTGTCTTATCGTCGTTTCGCTCCTAGGCGCCGCTCGATTCGCCTATATCGAGATAGACGCATCGGCGCTACAGTGGCGCCTGTTCACCCGTCTGACCGACGGCTTTGGCTATCAACTCGCGGAGGGCCCCGATCCCTGGGCGCGGTTCCCCGAGCCGGGGCCCTACGACCAGCGTCTCGGATACAGCAAAGTACCCCGTATTGCCGACTCGCTTCGGGCACATGGCTTTGTCATCACGCATCAGGCGCGGATGTCCGGGGACATGCAACGCTTCGTCGATGCCGGTGGCTTTGCGATTTTCCCGGAGAAGAGTCGCGCCGGTCTGACCGTCGTCGACGGTGCCGGTCGCACCGTTTACCGCTCGGAGTATCCGACCAGCGTGTTTGCATCCTACGATCAGATTCCGCCTCTGATTTCTCACACCCTGGCCTACATCGAGAATCGCGAATTGCTGGATTTCTCGTCTCCGACACGTAACCCAGCGATCGAGTGGGACCGCTCCGCGGCTGCCTTGCTGCGGGCGGTGTCTGAGCCCTTTGTCGACACCGGGCGCCGGTTCGGCGGATCGACCCTCGCGACACAATTGGAGAAGCTCCGCCACTCCCCAGGCGGGCAAACAGCCTCGATCGTGGATAAGGCACGGCAGATTGTGTCCGCCAGTGCCCGCGCTTACGCGCGCGGCCCCGATACACGGCCGGCGCGCCGGCGGATCATGTTGGACTATCTGAATTCGACGCCGCTTGCAGGACGCTCCGGGTTCGGTGAAGTCATCGGCTTGGGCGATGGGCTGCGCGTGTGGTACGGCACCACTTTGGAGGAGGTCAAGGTTTCGCTGACGCAGGAGGGCTTGCTCGACCGGCCGTCGTCGCGGGCGGCCGAGCTCTACAAGCAGGTTCTGAGCTTGCTATTGTCACAGCGGCGGCCCTCCCACTATCTGCTTTCCGGGCGAAAGGAATTGGGCGCCCTCACCAATGACTATCTGGCGCTGCTCTGCGACGCGGGACTCATTTCCGAGGAATTGAAAACCTTGGCGGTCACAACACCACTCGCATTCGCGAAGGCGCCAGTGCTCGAGGATTCCGATGCTACAGCTCAGCGCAAATCGATCACTCACCTGCGAGCCTATTTGCTCAGGCTTCTGAACCTCAGGGACCTGTACGAACTCGACCGTGTGGATTTGGTGGTCTACGCGACGCTGGATACGGTGGCGCAGGACGATGTGCATCGGCTGCTGCGTGCGTTCGATGATGCCGACATGGCGCGCACCGCCGGACTGATCGGGCGCAATCTGCTGCGCCCGGATGCCCTGCACGTCGTCTATAGCATGCTGCTGTACGAGCGCAGCGGAGCGTTTAACCTGGTGCGGGTACAAGCTGACAATCTCGACCGCCCCTTTGACATCAGCGACGACGGAAAACTCGATCTCGGCTCAACGGCCAAGCTCCGGACGCTTGCAACCTACCTCGACCTCATCGCAAAGCTCTATGATCGACTCGCTGTCGACGACCCAAGCGCCGCGGATGCCAGTGCGGCCGATGACCCACTGACGACCTGGGTCAGCGACTACCTGCGGGAGCACCAGACGCATACGTCCCAGTCGGTCCTTCAAGCAGCCATGCAGCGCCGGTATTCCGGACGGCCCAGCGCCTTCTTTACCGGCCGCATTCGCCACGAATTCGCGAATGGCCATCGCGCGCACAATGGGGACTTGGCGGTCAACGATGCGTTCCGGGTTTCCGCAAATCTTGTGTTCGTTCGCATCATGCGCGACATCATCCAGCACTACCAGGCTAATTGGCCGATACCATTGGCGGAGGTCCTGGCCGACACGGAGCACCCACAACGACACCGCTTTCTGGACCGCTTTGTTGAAGAGGAAAGCCGGGTTTTCATCCAACGGTTTTTCCACCGTCACAGCGGCGTCGATCCGTACCAAGCACTGATC
>JBATTL010000538.1:0-4225 GCA_049670525.1 Thiohalocapsa sp.
GCCAGAAGCTGAGCCCGTCGCCGGCAATGGCGCCGGCGACGGCGGCCAGGCAGGTCGGCCAGAAGTGCAGGTCGCCGGTGGCGATCAACGCGCCGGCGCCGAGCATGATCATCACGCCGGGTACCACTACGCCGATCACCGCCAGCGATTCGGCGAAGGCCGCAACTAGCACGGCGAGATAGGCCCAGCCTGGGTTGGTGCCGATCCAATCGAGCAGATGCCGAAACAGCTCGCCCACGAAGGTCGGCCCGATGCGATCCCCAGCCCCTGAACGTCAGGTGCTGAGAATCATGGCGACGCAGGACGGGTGGTCGGCGGGGCCGGGTCGCTTGTGGATCATCCCGCAACCACCGCGAATGCCTCTGCGGCGGCATCCAGCGTGGCGTCGATCTCGGCATCGCCATGGGCCGCCGAGACGAACGCGGCCTCGAATGCGGACGGTGCCAAGTAGACGCCCCTATCGAGCATGGCGTGGAAGAAGGTCTTGAATTGTTCCTCGTTGCAGGCGGTTGCCTGGGCGAAGTTGGTGACCGGACCAGCGCCTGTGAAGAACAGGCCGAACATTCCCCCAGCCCGGTTGGTGCTGAGCGGAACGCCGGCGGCCGCGGCGCGCTCGCCCATACCAGCGGTCAACCGCTCGGTCTTTTCCGCCAATGCCTCATGGAATCCTGCCGCAGAGATCAGTTCAAGCGTTTTCAAGCCGGCGGTCATTGCGATGGGATTGCCCGATAGCGTCCCCGCCTGGTAGACCGGGCCGAGGGGCGAGATGTGCTCCATGATCTCGCGTCTGCCCCCGAAGGCTCCCACGGGCATGCCGCCGCCGATGATTTTGCCAAGCGCGGTCAGGTCTGGTGTGACCCCGTACAGCTCCTGCGCGCCGCCGCGGGAGACGCGAAACCCGGTCATAACCTCGTCGAAAATGAGTACAGCGCCCTGTTTCTCGCAGACCTCGCGGAGTCCCGCCAAGAACCCAGGCAAGGGCGGGATGCAGTTCATGTTGCCGGCCACCGGTTCGACGATGACGCAAGCGATCTCGTCACCGATCTCGGCGAAGGTCTTCTGCACCCGCCCGAGATCGTTGTATGTCAGTGTAATGGTCAGTTCAGCCAGAGCTGCCGGGACGCCTGGGGAGCTTGGCGTGCCGAGCGTCAGCATGCCTGAACCCGCCTTGACCATGAGCGAGTCGACGTGGCCGTGATAGTTGCCTTCGAACTTGATGACCTTGTCGCGGCCCGTGAAACCCCGCGCCAGTCGCAGCGCACTCATGGTTGCCTCGGTGCCGGAACTGGTCATTCGTACCATGTCCATGCTCGGCACCAGTTCGCAGACCATGTCGGCCATGCGCGTCTCAAGTTCGGTGGGGGCGCCGAACGACAGGCCATTGGTAATGCGGGCGGCAACCGCTGCGATGATTTCGGGGTGGGCGTGGCCGAGAATCATCGGTCCCCACGAGCCGACGTAGTCGATATAGCGTTTGCCGTCGACGTCGGTGACATAGGCTCCGGATGCCGACTCGAAGAAAACCGGGTCGCCACCAACGCTGCGGAAGGCGCGTACCGGCGAGTTGACGCCGCCGGGGATGTGGCGCTGCGCGGCTTTAAAGTAGTCGTGAGACTTGGACATCATGAATGCTCCTGCTGGAGAAGGTCGGTCGCAGTAGATGTATGAGACGGACCGGCGTCGCGTTGGGTGCCCGCGAGCCAACTGCACAGCAGTCGGTCGTGCGCGAGGCTCAAGGGGCACGATTGTCCAGCGCACTGGTCATGGTTGGCAACCGCGATTGCTTGAGCGGTGAAAATTGCGAGAATTCAGACCAGTGCTATCGCCTGTTGACGATCGAAAGGTAACGTCCCACCGGGGGACATATTGAAAACCCTGCCGTCTAGCCTGATTTTACGGGGCCGCAGCCGTGGTTAGTGACAAATCGCGCGGTTGGCCTTTCCAGGGGGCGTTCCTGGCGTTGTAATCAGCGGAGACCGATTTGTGAAGCGGTTTATGTGTCTTGTGTGCGGTTTGGTGTACGACGAGGAGCAAGGATGGCCCGACGAGGGCATTGCGTCTGGCACTCGGTGGGAGGACGTACCGGATAACTGGCTTTGCCCCGAGTGTGGGGCCGGCAAAGAGGACTTCGAGATGGCCGAGATCTGACGGTTGCTCGGTGGTCGAGGGTGATGCGCCTATCGCCGATGCAGAAGGCCCGGACAGCGCTAGTTTAGAGGCCTGGAGCACCCGCCGCTCGACGCATGGCGGCAGCCATGATTCCGGAGCCCGTCCGCCCAAACTGTCCTCTAAACCTGATTGGTTCCCCTGGAATTGGCGGTGAGCGCTATGGTAATTTGGCGCGGACTGAAATCCGCCCTTAAGGTGTTTACATGATGTTGTCTTCCCTGACTGATCAAGAGTTGATGCTCACCGAGTCCGCACGCCAGAAAATGTCTGAACTTTTCGCGGATATCGACGACAACGTGGCGGGCGTGCGCGTCTATGCTGCTTCCGGTGGTTGCAGTGGGGTCAGCTACGGGATGACTTTTACCGATGCCATCAATGACAACGACGGTGTACGTGAGTACGACAGCTACAAAGTCGTCGTCGACGATGACACGCTGCAGCACATCCGCGGCGTGGAGATCGACTTCGTCGATCGTGGTGACGGCAATGCGACTTTCGTCTTCAACAACCTGCCTGAGGCAGGGGGCGGATGTGGCACCTGTGGTTCGTCATCGGGATCCGGTGGCGGCTGTTCGTGACTTGGCTCGCGCCGGATGTTGGCGCCGGAAACGGTGCGGATTGGCGTAAAGGCCAGGAGCGGAACGGCCTGTGATCGACGTCGGTATCGTTGGTGGTACCGGGTATACCGGTTCGGAGTTGCTACGGCTTCTCGCACAGCACGCCGAGGCCCAGGTGCGCGCGGTGACTTCCCGCGCGGAGTCGGGTGTGCGGCTAGACGCTGCGTTTCCGCAATTGCGGGGGCATCTCGATCTCGCTTTCTCGGACCCGGATGACGCTGGACTCAAGAACTGCGACATCGTTTTTTTCGCGACACCAAACGGCACGGCGATGCATCATGCGCCGTCACTCCTCGCCGCAGGCGTCCGCGTCATCGATCTCGCGGCGGACTTCCGGCTCGATGATGTCGCCGCCTGGGAGCGCTGGTACGGCATGACTCATGCCGCACCGGAATTGATGGTTGACGCCGTCTACGGGATGCCGGAGTTGAACCGCGACGCCATCCGTCATGCGGGTTTGGTCGCAAATCCTGGGTGCTATCCCACTGCTGTCACGCTCGGCCTGATGCCGCTGGTCGAGGCCGGTATCATCGAGACCGGTGAATTGATCGCGGACGTCAAATCCGGTGTCAGTGGCGCTGGGCGTAAGGCAAACGCCGGGCTGCTGATGGCGGAAGTCGGCGAAAGCTTCAAAGCCTACAGTGTGGACGGGCACCGCCATCAGCCTGAGATCCGCGCCAACGTCCTTCGTGCGACTGGTTGCGATATCGGTTTGACCTTCGTCCCGCACCTCGTTCCGATGGTGCGCGGTATCGAGGCTACCCTGTATGCGCCGCTGCGCGACAGGTCTCGTCGTGCCGGCTTGGATCTGCAAGCTTTGTTCGAGGGTTACTATGCCGCAGAACCTTTTGTGGATGTGATGCCTGTCGGCGCATCGGTGGAAACACGCTCCGTCCGAGGCACCAACCTCTGTCGGCTCGCTGTTTGCGAACCCCTTGATGGGGGAGTTATCGTCGTGCAGTCCGTCATCGATAACCTGGTCAAGGGTGCGGCGGGTCAAGCTATACAGAATATGAACCTCATGTTTGGTTTCGATGAGGGCTTGGGCCTGTCTGCGCTGGGCCTCGCGCCCTGACATATCATGCGCCCTGAAGCTGGGCTTGCGCCGTCCCGCAAGCGACGCGGACCCTTAAGTTTCCGATTGTTCTTAACCATTGGCTGGCTGGCAGTGATCGGCGCCGCGTTTGCCTTTGGTTATTTGCTCGCCTCCTACGATGCCGAGCGCGCGCTGATGCGGATACAATCCTTGCAGACAGAGCGCGATATTCTCAGTGAGTCGCTCGCTGCGGCGCGAGACGAACACGTTCGTCTTGAGCGCTCCCACCTGGTCGACCGAGAGGCGAAACGCGCCGCGCAGGAGCAACTCGCAGAGGTGCCGGCCGAGCGACTGCAGCTAGCGAAACAAGTCGCTTCTTTGCGGGGGTTGATGCGCGCGGGGG
>JBATTL010000539.1:0-4397 GCA_049670525.1 Thiohalocapsa sp.
GCTGCGCTCGACGAGGCGCCGCTCTGCGATCTACGCATAGCACTCAATCAGGATCAGCCGATCGGCAATGATCGCTTCTACGCCGAAATACACGCGATGACCGGACAGCGTCGTGAACCGCGAAAGCGGGGACGCCCCCGGAAGCGCGATGAGACGGAGCCTCGCTTAATCACCCCTCGGAAAAAGTTCCCGCTTTGAGGTTATTGAACATGGCCCCTTTCCCCTTGCGACGTATACCGTGCGGCCATCGAGTATGTCGGTTGGGCCTACCGGTATTGCGAGAAGCTAAAAGGACACCGCAACACGAAGGATCAACTCCTGCGCGCATCGCAGGCGATTGCGCTGAACATTGCCGAGGGAAACGGCAAAGCGACGAACGGGGATCGACGCCGGTATTTTGAAATCGCACGAGGTTCGGCGCTGGAGTGCGCTGCGATTCAGGACGTGCTGTAAGTGTGTGAGGCGCTGTCCGCAGACGACAACAATTAGCAGAAGGCACTGCTCGATCGCATTGTGGCCATGCTGACGAAGCTCGGACAGCGTGGCTACGCGGTCCGCGAGGAGCTTGGCGAATACCGGGTCAGTCAGCTCGATACCGATACCGATTAGCTGGTTAACGAACCCAAGCCGATATGTTGTTTAACTTGTTCTTGCAACGTTACTACGGCATCGAAATTCTGCTCCAGGCGCGCGAGCGCCACTGGGACGCGCTGCGCCTGGCGATTCTCATCACCTTGCCCCTGCTTGCCCTGAAGGGTCTCGTCCTCTAGCGCCTGCCCGTCTGCACCGCATCCGAATTGCGAATCCATCGCAATTTGCGATGCCGATTGCGAGGCTTCCTTTCGCCCCGAACCCCGTCAGAACGCGCAAGCGCTCCGGCCACGTCGCCGAAACCGCCAATCCGTTGATTGTCGAGTTGCGCTATCGCTAATCCGACCGATCCAGCGTCGATTAAAAATCCCGCGACGCCAGGTGACGTGCGTAGTCAGGCTCTGCCCTGAGGGTCTCGCGCGTCCGTTTTCTTTACACAGAAATGGCGTCCAGACACCGATAGCCCTATTGATAAGCTCCTGAAAAATTATGGTTTTCACCGCTCTCCGCCCTGTTCGCCGGTACGGGCTTTCTCAGACCTGAGACGAAGCGCGAGGATAGCGGGAATCATGGTGTTTCTAAAGCTACTGACTCTAAGTGTGTATATCAATTGGCACGGTTTCTGCCTAATTGTCCCTAACTGCGAATGGGTAAGCAATGTCCTTCGCGCGACTCCTATAGCCAGCGTCGGCTAATGGAAAATTCAGCCTATCCGTTTTTCTTAATGGGGCTGCATCAACGTCTTATGAAGCACGAGTCGTAAATCGTCACCACCGAAGGCGTCACTAATCTGACCGACTGGGATGGGGTTGTTCCGACGGGTGTTATCAGGCGAATTGAGGTACGGGTATGAAGAAAGTAGCGTTTCTGTTTTTAGTTGTGCCATTTGTTGCATCTGCCGATGTGTGGACCGACATCGAAGCGAGCCATAATGGCGGATTTTCGATGTCTCGCGTCATGGCCAAGCAATCCGCCGCCGCTTGGGAAGATGATTTTCAAGCCGGACGGGGCGTGGCGTTATTGCTCGATGGCAAGCAATCCGGCGACTACGGGCTTGCGCGTTGGGATTGGCGTAGAGGGGATGAGCGTCAGAAGGGGTGGCTCGCGGTTAAAACGGACGATTTCGGTAAGGTGGTTAATTGGTGGTACACCGAGAAACCACCGACGCATCGGCCTACGGCGCTCTCCGGCCAGGCGGTTGACGTTGCTTCCACGGGTGCGGCTTTGGCTGGTGGGCTCGTTGAAGCTAATCCACTACTGGATGCTGTCGGCTTCCCTGCGGCTTCGGTATTGAAACTCGGCGGGGCTTATGTCGCCGAACAGCAACCGATGGACACCTGTTATTCCCTGAGTCAACCGCTCAATGCGGTAGGGTGGTCAGCGGGCACGTGGAACCTGGCTGCGCTTGTGGGCGCCGGACCTGCTGCGATAGTGCCGGCAGTGGCTGCCGGCTTCTACGCTTGGAAGAACAAAGACCCATTCTGGCGATGTTTGCCGGACGAGTTACGAGGGCTTAGCGGCACATGAAATGGTTCGCTTTATTTGATGCGCTCCGCAAAGGCGCGGTGTTGGCCAACCCCGGCCGACTGGAAGAATAGGCAGGTGGTCGTCACGGCTGGTCTGGGCTTACTTACCGTGATTTACAAGGTGGCGGTCAGTATTGGAAAACGGGCCTGGAAAACGGTCCAGTTTCAATTGCTGCTGCCCTTCAGCGATGCCTCGGCGTCCACGCATCCACATTGACGGCGTGCCGCTGCACATTGTGCCGCGCGGACACAATCGCGCCGCTTGCGGCTTCGATGATCAGGACTGGCACGCGTATCTCGGTTGGCTGCAAGAGGCATGAGTGCGGGAATGCTGCCAACTCCACGCCTCGGTGTTGATCACCCGTCACGTGCATCTGTTGTTAACGCCGGGGCAAGCAAGCCGAGTCCCGAACCTGATCATCGCGTTCGGGCGCCGCTACGTTCAATAGGTCAACCACACCTACAGTCGAATGGGCACTCCTCTGGGATAGCCCAATCCCCTTCGGCACATCCGCTGTAGTTGGTGCTCGCGGCTGAGGACGTGTCGAGACGGGAGGCCCATCGTGCCTTGTTTGCCTCTGCGCTCGACGAGGCGCCGCTCCGCGACCTACGCATGGCACTCAATCAGGATCAGCCGATCGGCAATGATCGCTTCTACGCCGAAATACACGCGATGAGCGGACAGCGTCGTGAACCGCGAAAGCTGGGACGCCCTCGGAAGCGCGATGAGACGGAGCCTCGCTTGAGCACCCCCTCAGCAAGAGTTCCCGCCTTGAGGTTATTGAAACTGGCTACTTTCCCCGGACCTGCGGTGAGGATCGTCACGGTCCGACCATGCCGCCCCGATGGCCGTGGCTGGATGTGCAGCTGGGCCCGCGCCCAGCTCTTCAACGAGGTGCTGGCCGAGCGTATCAACCGCGGCGATTGGGCACGCCCGCAAACGGGTGATTGGCTCTTAACTCGCTGGCAGCCATTCCTTCTTCCTTGCCGAGCACATCGATCCCGAGCTCGTCGAGCGCGTGGAACGGATGGATCTGCATCCGACCGGCCCCTTGTGGGGCGAAGGAGACCTGCCGACCGGCGGCGACATCAGTGCAATGGAGCAGGCGATCGCGATGCGCCATCCGGTTTGGGTCGGGGGACTGGCACGCTTCGGCCTGCATTAGGAATGTCGTGCGCTACGGTTGGCGGTTACCGATCTGCAGAGCCAACGACAGGCCGAAGGTCTGCGCCTGTCTTTCCGCCTGCCGGCCGGGGCCTACGCGACGAGCGTCTTGCGCGAGCTGATGGTCTGGGATGGAGGTGAACCTGGGAGCTAGGGGAGTGGCCGTCTCGGATAGCTTGCGGTGTTCCGCCAGCTTCTGGGTTGATCATCCATGATCCTTCGCTTTGAGTTGGGACCTTTGACAGCAGACTGTCCGACATGTCGGATAGCCTGCCAGTGCGTGATCTGCGGTGGCGCTACGTCGTTCAGCTCGGGTCTGGCACGTACCGCAAATAAGGCTTAGGCGCCCGCCACCCTTGCGGATACTTTTTCTTGGCATCTTCGTCCGAGATTGCCGGGACGATGACGACGTCGTCGCCCGACTTCCAGTTCACGGGGGTCGCCACTTTGTGGTTTGCCGTCAGCTGCATGGAGTCCAAGACTCGCAAAACCTCATCAAAGTTGCGTCCTGTCGACATCGGGTAGGATGGAGTATCGAGTATAGGAAGCATAAACGGCCTTTTCGGCCGGTGGGACCCGTTTCTCGCGTGCCTTGTAAGCGGCAGACCGCCCCCGCTCGGACCGGCAAACAGCCCCGAGATCGCATGTCTCGGCTAGAATCCACGGCGAGGACCGGTGCGCGGGTGCATTCTTGGGCGTGACGTCACCCCGCCGGCCAGCCACCACCGTAGCCGCGCCTCTGGCGTCGCAGCCGCAGGTCATTGTGTGGTTGGCTCATTCCGGTCAGTCGAACCGCTCGCGCTGGGGGGGGGTGCGCGGCAGGGCGGGCGGATCGCGGCTGGGGGTGCTGACGCTTGCGCATCCAGGCGGGTGAGGATTCTCTTGATCACCACCGGGTCTTCGATACAGGCGATGATGCGCACGGCCCCGCCACAGGCTGGGCAGGTCTCGATATCGATACCAAAGACCCGTTTGAGGCGTTGCGCCCAGCTCATCGAGGCGCGCCGTTCGGCGGGTGTTGGCTCCCCTGGATCCGCGCTCGTATCAGGCTGACCACCCCGGCCCCGCTTGGCCGGTGTCACTCGCGCCCGGTAGTGGCTGTTCGGCGCAAAGAC
>JBATTL010000540.1:0-4665 GCA_049670525.1 Thiohalocapsa sp.
GCCATGCGCTCGGCGCGGGCGGCGGTGAACTCCTGCTCGGTGACTTGACCATCGGCATTCTGGTCGACAGTCTCAAAGGTCATCGGACCTCTGGCTGATGTTTGCCCAAGGACTGCGCCCGCCGCGCAGTAGCAGGTCATCGCGATGATCTGTGCGACAAATCGCGATTTGCGCTTCATGGTCGACCTCCGTATTGTGTTCGTCGCTTGAACTCTGACAGAACCTATATCCTAGTTGATCTCGTGGCATTTTGGCCTATCACTCTGTTCCGTTTTCGCGGTATGCATCCTTTAGGGTCATGTTCATCCGAGGCCGCTGAGCTTGAGGGTTTTCAGCTGGCTCGCTGAACGCTGCGCTCCTGCCTCGACGCCGATTCGGTGTGATCGCTTGCGTGCCCTATTGTTCTCGACCCTCGCCGTCTGCACACTGTTATCGGCACCCTCCCAGAGCTTCGCGCGATCGGGTCTCGTGCTCGCGAGCTGGAATCTCGAACACCTGGCCGAGACCAATGGTGCCGGTTGCCGTCCTCGAAAGGATGCGGACTACGCGGCGCTGAAGACGGTGGCCGAGCGCCTCGACGCCGACATCGTCGCGTTGCAAGAAGTCGAGAACGCGGCGGCCGTAGCGCGCGTCTTTGAACCGTCGGTCTACGCGATCCTCGTGTCTAGCCGAGCCGACCAAGCCCTCGGCAACTGCCGAGGTCGACGAGGTCAGGCGCGCACCGCGCAACGCACCGCCTTCGCCATCAACCGCTCGCGGCTCGCGGCCCTGCATCTGCGCTGGCGCGCACTGCCGCCATTCCGTGAGATCGGCATCGACGGCAGGCGATGGGGGACACGGATCATGGTCGAGCCGCTTGGCGATGCCGCTGGTTCGGACCGGGATAGATTGGAGATCGTCTCGCTGCATCTGAAGTCTGGCTGCGCCTGGGGCGGTCTCGACGTCGGCGATGTGGGACGCGCCCAATGTCTTGCTCTGCGGCATCAACGGGGCCTGCTCGAGGAATGGGTGGACGGACGCGCGGCCTCCAATACGCCGTTCGCACTCATCGGGGACTTCAACCGCCAGCTTGACCAACCGGATGACGACTTCTGGGGCGCGATCAACGACGGTGAAGTCTGCATCTGGCGCAAGGACGCCGCTTTGGGGCGTTCCTGCGTGCCCGGCACGGATGTGTCGGATCCGGATGCCGATCTGACCCTGGCCAACGCCGGTGTGCCGTTCGCCTATCCCTACAATCCCAAGTATCCCTATGCCGTGGATCACTTCGTTTTCGGCGGACGCGCGGCGCTCTGGGTCATCCGCGGCAGTTATCAAGCGGTCGACTACCCCAATGATCCGTCACTGTCGGATCACCACCCGATACGGTTGGAGATGCGGATGCCCTGGGCGAGTCCCGCAAGGCCCTGACATGCTGATGACTCGGCTCTCAGACCGGGCACGATCGTCTTTAAGCAAGTTCGCGACGGTGTTGAATTCGGACCGGTTGTCGCGTAAACATCAAGGCCGACCGACCTCCATGAGCATTCTTCCATGAGTATCGACTGGACAAATTACCCCTGCGACGGGTTCTACGACGAATTGCTGGAAGGCCCGGCGAGACCGCGGGCAGTTGGCGGGGTGATGGCCGCGGATCTGGCGGAACTCGGTATCGAGGAATTGACCGCTCGCCAGGAGGCCGCCGATGTCTCCATCAAGGAGATGGGAATCACCTTTACCGTCTATTCGGACGAGGGCGGCACCATCGATCGTACCTGGCCCTTCGATGTGATACCGCGCGTGATCCCGGAGCCTGAATGGCGACAAGTGGAGGCCGGGCTGAAGCAGCGGGTCCAGGCGCTGAACCTGTTCATCGATGATCTCTATCACGACCAGAAGATCATCAAGGACAAGGTCTTTCCGAAAGAGATTCTGGACAAATCCGTCAATTTCCGGCCGCAATGCGTCGACGTTGATCCGCCGCTCGGTATCTGGGCGCACATTTGCGGGTCCGATCTCGTGCGCGACTCCGACGGGACCATCTACGTCCTCGAAGACAACCTGCGTGTGCCATCCGGCGTTTCCTACATGCTCGAGAACCGCCTTGTGACCAAGCGCGTGTTCCCGGAGCTGTTCGAGCACTACGCGCCGTTGCCGGTGGATGACTACCCGAGCCAGTTGTTCGATACCCTCGCGGCTCTGTCGCCCAGGCCGGCGGAGTATCCGGAAGTGGTCGTGTTGACACCGGGCATCTATAACTCCGCGTATTTCGAGCATTCCTATCTGGCTCAGCAGATGGGAGCGGAACTGGTCGAAGGGCGCGATCTGTTCGTAGACAGCGACGATTGCTGCTACATGCACACCGTCGATGGCCCGGCGCGCGTCGATGTCATCTACCGGCGCGTTGACGATCTGTTTCTGGACCCCGAGGCGTTCAACCCGGAGTCGACGCTCGGCGTGCCGGGGCTGATGCGAGCCTGGAAGGCCGGCAATATAGCCTTGGCCAATGCTCCGGGCGCCGGCGTCGCCGACGACAAGGTGGTTTACGCCTTCGTTCCAGAGATCATCAAGTACTACCTCGGCGAGGACCCGATCATTCCGAACGTACCGACCTATCGCTGTATGGAGTCGGATGCGCTGCAGTACGTAATCGAGCACATCGCCGAGCTGGTCGTGAAACCCGCCAACGAGTCTGGTGGTTACGGCATGCTGGTTGGGCCTGCCGCAACCCGATCCGAGCATGATAAGTTTTTGACTTTGATAAAAAAAGATCCGCGCAACTACATTGCTCAGCCCACATTAAAACTGTCAACGGTGCCGACCGTGATCAAGAATAGCGTCGAGCCGCGCCATGTCGACCTGCGCCCGTTCATCCTCTCGGCGGACCGCCAGCAGGTGACTATGGGCGGCCTGACGCGCGTCGCGCTGCGCAAGGGTTCATTGGTGGTCAACTCGTCCCAGGGTGGTGGCAGTAAGGACACCTGGATCGTGCCCGAGGGTGTCGGCGACGATCAGGCCCAATCCCAATCTCAATCCCAATCTCAATCTCAATCTCAGTCCTAACTGCCGCCACTCGTATCCATCAGTTCGGCTGAATTTCGAACCCAATCGTCTCGGAGCTTGCAATGCTCTCCCGTGTCGCTGAAACCACGTATTGGCTGGCCCGTAATATCGAGCGCGCCGAAAACACCGCCCGGATTGTTACGGTCAACGCCAATCTGCTGCTGGACCTGCCCAAGGGTATCGCCCCCGGCTGGCGGCCACTGGTGGACATCACCGGCGCGAATGAGGTGTTCGACGAACACTACAAAGACTACGGCGAGCGGCAGGTGGTTCGTTTCCTGCTCGGCGACGAGCGCCACGCGGGTTCGATCATGTCCGCTCTCGCGGGAGCAAGGGAGAATTGCCGCACCATACGCGACATCGTGCCGCGAGAGGCATGGGAGCAGATCAACGGACTGTACTTGTTTGCCGGCGACCAATTGCAAAAGGGTATGACCAAGACCGGCCGCCATGCCTACCTGCGCGCGCTGATCAATAGTTGCCAAACGATTGCGGGTCTGCTTGATGGCACTATGCTGCACGATCAGGGCTACGAGTTCATGCGGCTTGGACGCTATTTGGAGCGTGCCGATATGACCACGCGCATCGCCGACGTGCGCTCGGCGACGCTATTGCCCGACGCGGACGAACTCCGCCCCTACGACAACATCCAATGGGTCAGCGTGCTCAAATCCATGACCGCCTACCAGATGTATCGCCGCAGTGAACAGATCCGTGTGCAGCGCGCCCCGGTACTGAGGTTCATTTTTCAGAGCGCACTATTTCCTCGCTCGGTGCGCTACTGTGTCGAGCACGCGCGCGGCTGCCTGGAGCGTCTGCCGCGCAACGAGGCGTCATTGCGAGTCACCGGCCGTCTGGCGCGGGTGCTGGATGGAGCCGAATTGGCGCGTCTGAGCCAGACCGAGTTGCATGCGTTCGTTGACGATCTACAGCTCGGCATCGCCGACCTGCACGGCGAGGTTGCGGAGACCTGGTTCCTGCCGCCGCTGCAAGTGGAGGCGGCCGCTTGAGGAGATGTCGACTCTCGCGCGCGACAAAACCCTTCCAATATCCCACAGTTCATGTATATTTGCCGGTTTACCTGCGGCCGGTCCGCAGGCAACTCATTCCACCGTACTGCATCGGAACAACACATGGTCAAGATCCGTTTGTCCCGTGGCGGCGCCAAGAAGCGTCCGTTTTATCAGATTGTCGTCGCCGATATTCGCAAATCGCGTGATGGCCGCTCCATTGAGCGTGTCGGCTTCTTCAATCCATCCGCCACCGGTGGCGAGACCCGTCTGCGCGTCGATCGTGCCCGCGTCGACCACTGGCTGGAGCAGGGCGCGCAACCGACCGATCGCGTCACGCGGCTGCTGAAAGACGCTGCGAAGGACGCGGTAAGCCAAGTCGAGACCGTCGCAGAGGCCTGAGCAGGATCGTCCTGTCTTCGGGAGGCTCGCGGCAACAAGCGCCAAGCTGTCGGTCATGACACCGACAGACGATCGCCAACCGATCGTGCTGGGGCGCATCTCGGGTGTCTATGGTGTGCACGGGTGGGTGCGGGTCTTTTCCGAGACCGATCCAAGAGACAATATTCTGGGCTACTCACCCTGGCTGCTGAATGGCAAGCCCCATACCCTG
>JBATTL010000541.1:0-8815 GCA_049670525.1 Thiohalocapsa sp.
GTACAGTCTCGAGCTGATCCTTGTTCATGCCGTTGAAGTACCAGTCGTGGCCCTCGATGGGCTTGAAGTACTCTTCGAGGAGAGCGACCGCGTAGTCGTCGTTGCCGTCCTTTTTGATGACCACTTCCTTCAGCTCCGGAATCCATTTGAAGTAGGTGTGTTGCGCGACCTCGTACATGCCGTGCCACCAGGTATAATCCGGGCCGCTCATCGATGCGCCGTGACGGGCGCGACGGCCCTCATGGTGCCAGATCTCCCACCAGGTCCACTCGATCTTGTCGTCGAAAGGCGCAGGCGTGATATAGCCTTTCTCCTTGAGCTGACCCATGGCCGCGGCGATAGGCTTGGCGAACTTGTCGTTGTAGAGATACACGACGTTGTCGAACTGCGAATAGTGTCCATCGATGACACTCTGCTCATGGCAGGCGTAGCAGATGTCTTCCATCTTGCCGCGACGATCCTCCCAGGTCAGCACCTCGACCACGGTGGAGTCCTTGGCCGCGTCGCCGACAGCGGGGACGGGTTTGCCCTCGGGGACATCGAACTCGTCGCCGTTTTCGAGCTTGACCAGATTGATCTTGGTCGAGATCGGTGGGCGCAGGGTCCAGGAAATGCGTTCGCCGACGTTGTGCGTCGATGCTTCATCAGGGGAAGCGCTCATATGGCAAGTGGCGCAGGTCGGCGCGGCGCTATAGTCGATACCGGCAACCCATTTGTCCGAGTCCAGGTTCATTTCATTGACCATGGCGCGGTAGATGATGCCGTGTTTGGACTCGTTGTAGACCTCGATCTGTGGATGGTCCGGGCCGACGTGGCACTTGCCGCAGGTGTCCGGTGTGCGCGCCTGTGCCTTGCTGAAGCGGTGACGTCCATGACAGGCCGTACAGGAGCCGAGACTGCCGTCCGGGTTGATCCGGCCGATGCCGGTGTTGGGCCAGGTGCCTGCGAGTGGCCGACCCTTGTCCTTCCCGTCGGCGACGAACTCCAGCTCCGAGCCGTGACATTGCTTACAACCGGCATTGACCGCGGCTGGGCCCCCGACCACCTCGCCGAGCAGATTATCGAGCGAGCCCAGGATCTGACCAGCCTTGGCGTGGTGGGAACCGTCCATCTCCTGGAACTCTTTGTCGTGACACTTGGAGCAGTCTTTCGGCGTCACGACGATCGAGACGAAGTTGTCCTCATGTCGCCAAGCGTCGGTGTCGGTTTCTTCGGCCTGATGGCAATCCAGGCAGGTGACGCCGTTCTGGCCGTGCTGACTGTGGTTCCACTCCCAGTACAGGCCGGGGTTCTCCGACATATGACATTCCACGCACTCCTGCCCCTCCGGCGCACCCCAGTCGACACCGGGTTGTCCGGCTGGGCGAACCGCGCCGGCATTGCCGGCGAACAAAAGCAATACAGCGGCGAGCGGCATACTCAGTGACGCGATGCCCGCGACGGCCAAAGTTGGGCCTCGGCTCGGGTTCCACATCTTGCAATCCTCGTTTTGGTTGTTCAGCGATTCCCCGGCGCCTTTGGCGGCATCGCCGGTTGCCGGGTGACGTTTCTTTGCCGTGTCCAACGCTTCGATCGTCGTCGCTGCGGCGACCGAAGCCGTAGGTGGTCCAAATACCACTCTCTGGTCATGGCAACACGGTCGGCCTAATCTGTGCCGAGCGGTCCGTGGCGACCTTGATGCGCATCAAGACTGCCCAGCGATCGAGATTGCGTTGATATGGGTCAAGCGGCGGGGCGTCGCTTCACATCAGGTCAACGGCGGAGAACGGCGGGCTTCCCCGGGGCCGAACCAACGCTCCCACCAGTTTCGGCGGCGATTCGGTCTAAGCAATACGAGATTCGATGGGTGGCGACTGCGCTGGATCAAAGGTGGGTCGAGTCCCTTGATTAGGGTCAAGGCCGCAATCCGGCCTAGGCAGCGATAGTGCGCTCCGGCATCCGCGGGCATCGCCTAGAGGCCCGCCAAAGGAGGCCGACCCTCATGTTCTTCACCACCGTCGCTCGAGGCTAGCATGCACTGCAACCAATGTGAACAGACCTTCCGCGAAACCGCCTGCGCCAACGCCGTAGGCGTCTGCGGTAAGGACGAGGACATGCAGTCCCTGCAAGAGACGCTGCTCTACGGCGTCAAAGGTACGGCCGCCTATGCGGCCCACGCACGGCGCCTGGGCAAGCACGACGACGAGGTCTCGGCCTTCATCGAAGAAGCGCTATTCGCGACCATGACCAACGTCAATTTTGATCTCGACACACTGCTGGGATATTGCCTGAAATGCGGGGAGATGAATCTCCGTGTCATGCAACTGCTGGACGAAGGTCATGTCGAACGCTTCGGCCAGCCCGCGCCCACCAAGGTGCAGGAAGGTACCAAGGCCGGCCCTGGCATTCTGGTCACTGGCCATGATCTGCTGGACCTTTGGCAATTGCTGCAGCAGGTCGAGGGCACGGACATCAACGTCTACACCCACGGCGAGATGCTGCCTGGGCACATGTACGCTAAGTTTCAGGCTCACCCGAATCTGGCCGGACACTACGGCGGCGCCTGGCAGGAGCAAAGGAAAGAGTTTGCAGCTTTTCCGGGACCAGTCGTCGGCACCACCAACTGCGTGCTGATTCCGCCCGAGAGCTATAAGGGCCGGTTGTTTACCACCAATGCCGTGGCGGTCCCGAACGGCCAACGCATCACCGATGGCGATTTCTCGCCGGTGATTGCGTCAGCGCGGGAATGCGAGCCCTGTGTAGATCAGATCACAGGCGAGTCGATGGTTGGCTTCCACCGCACTGTCCTGCTCGATCAAGCGCAAACGATCGTCGATGCGGTCAAGGCTGGCAAGATCAGCCGGTTCTTCGTCATCGGCGGTTGCGACGGCGCCGAGAAAGGTCGCAACTACTTCACCGACTACGCTCTGGCGACACCGCCTGACTCGTTCATTCTGACCCTCGGCTGTGGAAAGTTCCGGATTCGCGAGCACGAGTACGGTGAACACCTGGGTCTACCGCGGCTGATGGATATGGGGCAATGCAACGATGCCTACGGCGCCATAGCGGTCGCGGTCGCTCTGGCCGAGGCGTTCAACTGCAGCGTCAACGACCTGCCGCTGACGCTGGTCATCAGTTGGTTCGAACAGAAGGCCGTCGCGGTGCTGCTAACCCTGCTGTTTCTGGGCGTCAAGGGCATCACGCTGGGCCCGAAGCCGCCCGCGTTCATCAGTCCCAATGTCTTCAAGCTGTTGCAGGAGACTTACGACCTGAGGCTAGCCGGCGATGATGCGCAAGCCGATCTGCGAGTTGCCATCGGGGCTTGATTGAGTGCAAGGTAGGTGAGCGGCTTGTCCGCTGAGCCAGTTGCTTTGACGACCATGGCGTGCGCGGTCCTGGGAAACCCGGCGTCGCGCGCGCCATGGTCGTTTTGTGCTGGCGGTCCAGGGTTAGTCGGCGATTGTGGCGCCTCGTCCGGCGACCTCGACGCTAACCTGAAAGCGCTTTCTGAATCGACTAAACGAGGGTCTGAGTTTGGACTCTGATCTGACCCAGGCGCCCCTGATGGCGGCCTTGAGCGACGCACAATTGGCACGCGTGCGTGCGCACGCGACCAGGCTTGACCTTGCCGAGGGCGAGTGGCTGTTCAGTCAGGATGATGCGGCGACGCGGTTTTACTTTGTCGGCTCCGGTCAGATGCGGCTGTTTCGGTCATCGGCGGATGGGGACGAGAAGGTCATCGAACTGGTCAGCGCCGGACAGACCTTTGCCGAGGCGCTGATGTTCATGGGCACGGGCCGCTACCCCGTATGCGCGGCGGCGCTAAGTCCGGTGCGACTCATCGCCATCGATGCGACCGACTTCGTCGCGATGTTGCGCGAATCGCCTGAGACAAGCTTTGCGCTGCTCGGTGACCTCAGCCGGCGATTGCATGGACTGATCGCCGAGATTGATAGCCTGACCTTGGTCTCGGCCACCGGTCGCGTGGCGCGCTGGTTGTTGGCGCGCCTCCCCCCGGCGGACCGGGCGGCAGACCAGACTGAGAACGGACGCGCGTTGGCGCTCGACGTCCGCAAATCCGTGCTTGCGTCTCGCTTGTCCATCAAGCCCGAGACCTGGTCGCGTATCACGCGCCGGCTATCCGAGGACGGCATTATCACAGTTGATGGGCAACGGATCGCGGTCCTGGACCGGGCGGCATTGCAAGTGCTGGCTGACGAGGCCGGAACCGCATAGTCAGGGAGTTCGGGGGTTTAGCCGTGCAGTCAGTGTGTTGGTCCGTTTGGTGCCTCGGTTGATCCGGGCGCAGCCCGACGAGACTGAAGCCCGCGATCCTGGTTTGGAGTCCGCGGCATGAGTTCAGGCATTGTGGAATGACAGTTCCGATTTGCACCGATCGAACCCCGACAGCGAATCGAACAACTATTACAAAAGGAGCGAATATGAACCTCGGTGCATTTTCAATTAGCTTGGCCGTCAAAGATATTCAGGCTTCGAGAGCTTTTTACGAAAAGTTCGGCTTCAAGGCCTTCGGGGGAGATGCCTCGCAGCACTGGCTGATCTTAAAGAATGGCGCTCATGTCATCGGTCTATTCCAGGGCATGTTAGAAAAGAACACTTTGACTTTCAATCCGGGCTGGAACCAAGATGCCAGCAGCCCGGATACCTTCACGGACATTCGCGATCTGCAGCGTCAGTTGAAGGAACAGGATGTGCAGCTCGTGGCCGAAGCCGACGAGGCGACCACGGGACCAGCGAGCTTCGTCGCCATCGATCCCGATGGTAATCCGATCCTCGTCGATCAGCACGTCTGATCATTCTCAGGAAATCGCTGACACCATTCCGTCGCGGCGTCAGATTTAGTCGATGTTGCCGACTTGACGCTGGTGAATGGACATGCGGCGGAATAGTCGATTCACGTATTTCTGATTTATTCGACTTGCATCAGTCGGCATTCCCCTTCTGCGCTAACTCTAAACGAAATCACCTCGGCTGATTTCGTCGTCATCTTTCATCTTCAATCTCGCTCTGGAGTTCCCCAAGCGCATCGAGGATACGGATAAATGTCGTACCGAATTGAGTAACTCGATACTCGACCCGACAAGAACATTCGGATGAATGCCGTTTCACCGGCTGTTGTAAAAACGCCAATCTACAATGCATTCATTGAACCAAGCAAAATCGACGAGACGCTTGCGACGTTTGATAGTTTTCACCCAATTGGGCGGGTCGGTACGCCAGAGGTTGTTGCCAACACGATCAACTTCCTGCTCAGCGACGAATCAAGTTGGGTAACAGGTGCCGTTTGGGATGTTGATGATGGAGTAATGGCCGGCAGAAATTAGGATCCGTCGGGGCGGTCCGCTAGAGGTCGCAGTCCAGCGTAACATACGCGATATGACGATCTGCGTAATCCGCCTAAGTCCGCGCCGACATGACGCTGAACGATAGCGCAGTACTCGATGTTTGGTGTGAGCGGACGATGACCCTATTGTAAAGGCCTGACATGGATAAGAATGGGACGGGTGGAGCACCCCTTTCGCAGTTTTGTGGGTCCCGTCGGGACAGCCGCAACTGCTCGCCTAGGGGAAGAGTGCTTCTTGAGGGGCGGCCTGGAGAAAGCCTAGGTGGCATCACTGCCAAACGTCCGCGGTCATGTAGAGGACGAAACGTCGTGCCAACATCTAGGACGACTTTGGCTTCCGCGTCTGCGAGATAGTATGGGACTAGACAGCCGGCGGCGAAGACAAACAGAGGCTGCGCCATTGGTGCCTCCCGATTATTCCTTGAGGGGAGGAGATGAAGAATTGATGCTGGGGTTCAGCGGTTGGAACTATCCGAAATCGCCGCTTCCGGTATCTTACATCTTTCGACGACTTGCCGGCTTCGACAGTCGCGCGTCATCCTGCCCGCCGGCAAACGCGATATTCTTCAGCCATGCCTTGACTCGATTGAATAGCGAGAACGACCAATGTCGAAAGCAGCTAAATACGCGCTCTTGTTCGTGGTTTTTGTCGATCTACTCGGCCAGGGCCTGGTGTTCCCGATAATCAATGGCCTGATCATGGAGGCCGGCTCGAGCTTTCTGCCGCAAAGCACGCCGGACGGGGCTCGCCATTTTTACTATGGCCTGGTCATCGGGATTTTCTTTCTCGCCTGGTTCCTCGGCGCACCCTACATTTCCAAGCTTTCCGACGTGATCGGCCGCAAGAACGCGATTCTGATCTGCCTGTTCGGGGCCTTGGCCGGTTATGCAATCACGATCGTGGCGCTCTACGCCAGTAGTCTTTGGCTTCTGATTCTGGGCCGCGCCATCACGGGATTCACGGCCGGCAATCAACCGATCGCGCAGGCGGCGATGATCGATGTCAGCGTCGATGATGTGGACCGCGCGCGCAATATGGGCTACATCGTCACCGGCGTGAGCTTTGGCCTCGTTGGCGGTCCGATCATCGGCGGCTTTCTCTCCGATCCGGCTCTCATCGGATCGATCGCAAGCCTCAAGCTACCGTTCTATGCCGCGCTTGCCCTGGTCCTGATCGCGATTGGACAGATTCTGCTGTTCTTCAAAGACAGCAGGCAGGAGCGCCAGCCCTTTGTGTTCCGTCCGCTAGAGATCTTCGAACTGTTGTGGCGCGTGACCAAACACCCCCTGGTGATGCGGCTAACGGCCGTCTATCTCGTCTTTCACGTCGCGAATATCACCTTCTATGTCTTTGTCGACAACTACCTGACCAGCCGCTTCGGCTACGGTACGCTGGGTGGCAGCATGATCATGCTGGCCATTGGCATCGCCCTGGCGTTGTCCAGCACGTTCCTTGTAGCGCCTGTGCAAAGGTGGCTCGACAAGCGAACGATCATCGCCACGACCCTGATAGTCTGGGCGATCTGCACCGCGGTCTTTATCGCATTACCCGTTGCGATTCTTTGCTTCGTGCCCGTGTTCATTTTCTATTTCTTTTTCGGCATAGCGTACCCGACCTTTCTCGGCCTTTACGCTGCCAGCGTCGGTGACGACGAACAGGGCTGGATCATGGGTATCACGATTGCCGTGTTTACGCTGGTTGCCGGGGTCATGTCGCTGCTCGGTGGTGATTTGATGAGCGTCGATATCCGGGCACCATTTTATATCGTGATCGTTGCGGCGCTTATCGGCTCAGTGCTGGCGTTCTTTGCCTGGACGAATCCGGCGATCAAACGACTCATGGGCGTGAGTTGAAGAGGAAGGATGGTGTCGACATGCGACGCGAGCGCAAGCAATAGCTCGCTGCGCTTGCCCAGTCGACTGAGGTAGTGGCCCGTGTCGTTCGGCCCCTTAAGGCTAAGCGATCGGGATGCGGATAGCGACCCGCTACGGTTCGCCTTGGGGGGTTGCTGGGTGATGACTGGGATCTCGACTGCACGCGGCCTTGTTGATCCGGAAAATGCGGACTTGCATAGTCAGAAGACAACTGACCGAGCAAGGGTGCCTTGACATGATTGCTCCCCGGCATTTCCGGATCCTCGTCCTGCTGCTGACGATCGGCTACTTCGTCGAGGTAGCGGCCACGGCGAACTACAGTTCGTTCGGGGCGCAGTTTCGGTTTCTCACCATCTGGGCGCTGACCGGGAATCTCATCGCGGCGGCTGCGATGCTGCGATCGGGGTATGGGCGTCCGGACGGGCGGTTCGACATTGCCCTATCGGTGCTGGCCATCATCAACGTCTTGGTCGTCTTTTCCTACTGGCGGCTCTTTTTTATTGATCCGGCGCTGGTCAATGGGGACAACACGCCGAAGCCTTACAGGGAGTATTACCTGCATCTGGTCGGGCCGATCCTGATGTGGATCGATCTGTTCTGGCTGAAGCGCGGGTTCCGGCGGCTCCTCCCGGTGTTGATCTGGCTGGCTGTGGTTGTGTTGACCTATGTGGCATGGGCCGAGTTGCTGGTCGGGCCGCTCAATGCGAAGCCGGTGGGAGACGTGACATCCGGTCTGCCCTATCCCTTCCTCAATGACCTGGAGCCTCAAGCGCGGGCGACATTTTATGGCACGATCTACGGAACCGGCGCGGTCTTTACCCTGATTTTCTATGGGTTTTTGGCCTTGCTCCAGCGGCGGTCAAGGGGTGGTCAACGCGAACTGGAAACGCTCTAGCTGCACGCCGATGGCCGCACGGTATCGAGCAAAGTGACGAATCCGCTTAGGTTCGCCCTAGCGTGTTTTTGGTTGGTGTAGCACGCATCCTGAAAAAACCGATGAGAGGCGACGGCGGACGAAAACTCGCGGACTATACTACCAAGCTGAGGCAGTGGGTTATTGGCGTTGCGTTTACTCAAAATAACGAGCAGCTAAGCAATGATAACAACGAGATATGAGCTTGATCCCGATCGGGATGAAGCGTTGCAAGCCCTCATCGAGAGAGCCTTGGCGATGAAGTCAGCGATCGAGCAGATATTCTTGGAGGCCGAGCGGTTCAACAGTACGAGACCAGTACTCGATCAAATAGACCCCGACCCCAATGGACGGCTGCGCGCAATAGCAGATTCTCTGGATGCGTTGACGGCTGGCACAGCTTCAGCCGAGGCCCCGGACGATGTGACCTCTCACAGTGGTTTCGAGGTCAGGTCGCTTTCTGCCGCGTAGCGTTGGAGTGCGGCAGGCCCGCAGTCTGAGGCCAGCCACTACGCGCAGAGACATCTGCGCCTGGGGCGGAACCGGCAATCCCCGACCTGATTAGCAAGAATCTTCCGCCAGGCTCACGCCCTGAGTTACCAGGGGGCGCATGCTGATCCTGGGTTTTACTGAGGCGGAGGATGTTATGGCCATGAATCGAATCCAGTTTCAGCCTGGGATGT
>JBATTL010000542.1:0-16692 GCA_049670525.1 Thiohalocapsa sp.
GTCCAGTCCTGGAAAGGGGTTCGTTCAGAGAGCGCCCAACCATCTCGGCCAACCGGGATGGGTCGGCGAGCAGTGGATAGACCTGAACGGTCAAATCGGGAAAATGAAACGGGCCTGATATGGGTTGGGTCGCCGAGCCGCGGGCCGTGTTATAGGGAACCCGGTGGTGCTTTTTGCCTGGATCGCCGGCTGGTTCGTCAGGGTCTGGCTTCTGCGTCTGCCGTGCGTTTGGTTCAGTCCTCTTCGGGCGATCCGGTCTAGGTGTCGTCGACTGGTTGCGGGGCTGCTCGTCCCTCCACAACCCGGCCGCATTTTCAGCCTCCCCGGGTGTGCGGGAGCAGATGACGCGGCCCTCGCCGTAGAACAGATCAACATCGCTCCAGAAGGGAAATGTCGGCTTCAGAATATCCACGGGCGCGTCGTTGCCCTCCTCGGTCCGGGCGACCTCCATACCAAGGGACTCGAGGATGGGTTGGCCAGCATAGCGGTGGACTCGAATCGTGAAGCCGCCGGAGGGGTCGCCGCGGAGCAGATTGATGTCTCCCATTAGTCCGCCGCGATTGAGTCTGTCGAAGGCCATACGCGAGGCGACCAGCGCCTGGTAACAGGCGTCATTCGGGTTCCCAGCGTCTCGGAACTGTTTGAGCGTGATCTGCTCGATGTGCATTTCCGGCGTCCCGATCTGCAGCTGGCCATTGGCCTTACGTCTGCGGGGATGCGGCAGTAGGAGATCGGAAAGCAGACGGGCCATATTCCGGCTGCTACTGCTCGCCATGCTGAGGACCGACGCCAGTGAGCGCCGATATCCACGCAGGCGCAGTCCGGTGAGCATGTCGATGGCATCTCCCATGAGTCCCAGCGACGCGCTCGCAGTACGCGGGATGCTGGACAATGGGCTCCAGGGATTGCCGGGGTCTGACGGAAACTCCGAGTAGGTCGGAAGCGGGTCGCGATCGATCTGCATGAGCACCCGCGGTTGCTCCCGTTGTCCGGCATAGGTCTTCGGAAAGACCTTCGCACTGAGACTGAACAGCCGTGTGCCGGAGCCTGGGTGATCGGCCCAGGGCGGCTGCTCCGAAATCACCCGAGCGGACACCTTGGGCCAGCCATAGATCTCTCTGCCAGTCCGTTGGGAGAGGGCATCGTCGACGAAGATGAACGGAGAGGTGAACGCCCAGTCTTTGAACACCAGCCGCCGGCGCTCCTCGCGCCACCAGGTCAGAGGGACTGTGAAGATGACCTCATGCTGGGAGACCCATCCCATATTCTGCGCGCTGACCGAAGCGGTCGACATCTTGCCGTAGTCCAGCACCATCAGGTAGACGTAGGGGATGCTTGGACGGAAGTACGCAATGTCGCTCGGGATGTCGTTATTCAGATAGCGATTGCAGAAATCGTATAGCCGGGCCGGGTTGGCCTTGATCGGAAATACCCGCGCGGTCACATCGCGAAACACGAACGGCGGCTTCGCGGGTAGCGACGCGGAGCCCGAACGCAGCACCGGATCGACGTATTTCGGCTTGTGGATTCTCGCGGTCATCGTCTGGTCCTCCAGGCCTGCCGGCCGATCAGGTCCGTTCAAACACCCAGGTCACGAGCCCACGGATGAACTGCTTGTCCCGTGAGTCGGGTAATCCGCCAAAGATGCCGTCGTACTCATACAGAGCGGCGCCAGCAAGTCCGTGGGCGATGCCGCGGGCATGCTCAATGGATCCTAGTCGCTCCATGAGCGCGCGCAACCAGGCGACTTGCCCCGGCGTCTTGTCCTCACGCGGGGCACTCAGGATTGCTGCGATCCGCTCGCGCTCGTCGGATGTCCCATGGCGGTGGGCATGCACCAGCATGAGTGTGCGTTTGCCCTCGAAGAGATCACCGTTGCGCTCCTTGCCGTAACGTTCGTCGGCGACGAGGTTCAGCAGATCATCCTGGATCTGAAAGGCCGCGCCAAGAAAAAAGCCGAAGCGGATGAAGGGTTCCAGATCGATGCGATCGCGTGTGCCGATGAGCGCTCCAATCCGGCTGGGAAGGATGGTCGCGAGCCAGCAGGTCTTCTTCAGCACCATGGTCAGATAGTCGCCATCGCTGAGCCCCGCGGCGTTGTCCCGCCTCCAGCCGAGTTCCAACGCCTGACCCTCCGCCGACTCCCAGGCCATGCGTTGGGTGTCTAAGAGGATGCCCTGGGCAAGACGCGGGCCGAGTCTGTCGATATTGTCGATCAGGGGCTGAAGGCTCAGCAGGATCAGCGTATCGCCGGTATTGATGGCCAGCGGGATACCATGCAGCCTGTGCATCGTCGCTCGGCCTCGCCGCTCCTCACTGCCGTCTTCGATGTCGTCATGAATCAGCAACGCGTTGTGCAGCAACTCGATGGCGACAGCGGACTGCAGGGCGTCGTCAAGCGGTGCGCCAAAGGCACGGGCGGTGGCGATACAGAGGCTCGGTCGCATCATCTTGCCACGGCGCCGCGGATAGTCGGCCAGCATGTCGTAGAGATAGGCCCGCGGAGAGCCGGTCGGCAGGTATTGCTCCACCAGGTCGCGGGTAAGCTCGCCGTACTCCCGCAATACCTCCGCGATCAGCGCCGGGGTATTCAGGTCGGGGTCGGCCTTGTTGGTCATGGGGCGCCTTGGGTGCTGGGGCTTGGCGTTAGTCAGTCGGCGATGCGCACGCAGACCGTGCCCCGGGGTTCGTGATTGTCGACGTCCAGAACCACACCGCTGTAGGTTCCCGCCGGCTGATCGTCCGGGATCTCGATTCGGAGCATGAGGCCCTTGCCGCTGGGGTGTGGCATGAATTGGATGCCGGCCAGCGGCGGCGCTTGACCATCGGCGGAACGCAGCGCATCCGTTTGAGGTGTGAAAGGCGTCGCCGACGGATGCATCTCCGCCCAGGCCTGCGCGGGCCGGCGGGTGACGATCTCGACACCCATCAATTGTGCATGTCCGCCGCTGGATGTCTGCGTCGCGCCATCGGGCTCGACCGGCCCCTGGCTTTGTTTGCCGCGGGAGAGCGCGGATAGCAGCGCGGGATTGCGCGCGATCTGTTCGACGAAATCGAGCACCAGACCCCCCGCATCCTGAGTGAGATGAAGGGCACGTGTCAGGAACTCGCTGAGATCCGCGCCTGTTTCCTCGCTGCTGTCCATGCCCCGACGCAGATCTTGTGCGGTGGTCTGTCCCCGTCGGATGTGATCGTCGATGACTTGGTAACCGAGTTTGACGCCCTGTACGACTGAGTCGTCGATGCGATCTGATTCGGGTCTGGCTGACCCCTGCGCTTCCAGCTGAGGTTCGGCCTCCGATGCGGCTGGCGATTCGCGGGGAGCCGAACCGCGAAAATAGGTCGAGGCATTTCGGATCGGTGCCTTCCGTTTCGGCTCCGGTCGGTGTAGGCGCTCAGCATCAGACATCGTTGCTGCCCCGTCCCCTGGCGAACAGAATCTCAAGGATGATCATAGCCGATGATGTCCTCCAAGGCGGGTGCACCGGAGATCGCGTGTGCCGCCAGCCTTCCGGACATCACCGCGGCCTCGACGCAGCCCTCATTGAAGCCGCAATCGGTCCAGTCGCCGGCGATGGTCAGGTTGTCGTAGCTGTTGTCGAGTGGCGAGATGCGATACTTCAAGGTGCCCGGCAGGGCGAGCACGTAGCGGTCGGTTGGATTGACATTCGCCGCCCAGAATTGGGAGTCGAATCGGGCCTCAGTGGCCGGCTCGCCGACCGACTCGCCAGTCGAGTTGTCGGTCGCCTCACCGGTTTCCGACGCGGCGTCCGGCTCGGGCTGAACCAGTAATTCCCAGCGAAACCCGCGGCTCGCATCGACGGCTTTCGGCCAGAGGTGCCGGATGTCCTGTTGTAGAAAGCGCAACGCGTTGCGACGCACCTCGGCGCGCCGCCGCGACGGATAGTCCGCGTCGGAATTCGACGGTGGGCATTCCGGATCGGCCAGGACGTTGCAGAAATAGGCGATGGATAGCGGAGGTCTTGGCCAGGCCTCGCGCGGTGCCAGATGCCCCATGTCCGCCCAGGTGTCGAAGGGTTTGGTGAATCCCGACAGGGTCACGGGCGGACCCTTCCAGCCCAGCGTGTTCATATCTTCATTCATCCAGATCTGGAATGCCTGGGTGGCCACTGTCTTCACATTGTCGACCATGTCTCGCCAGCGGCCATCGCGCGCGATGATCTCTTTGGAAACGTGCGGGATCGCGCCGACGCTGACCCCGAGCACGACGAAATCAAAGTCCTTGGTCACGCGCAACGTCTTGCTCGCGGTCTTTCGAGGGTCCCAGTGGGATTCAAACTCCCAGCCTTCGCTCCGCATTTTTGCGCCGTTGACGAGTTGGTCGAAGTCTGCTCCCGAGGGCCAACTTGGGACACCCCGCACGTCCACCAGGGGTTGGTACTCCTTGCCGCCGCGAATCTTGGCCTGCACGGCAAACTCCAGTGCCTCGACATAGGGTCGTTCGTTCGGCGCGAGATGCGTCTGTTCGACCAGCTTTAGATTCTCGAGGCGGTGGAAGAACTGGAACTTGACGCCCCGGGCCTTCAACACCTTGTAGAAAGGTGCGAAGACCACGTCACCCATGCCCGCGCGCATCTTCCAGAACAGCGCTCCGCGATAGGTGAAAAACATCCGCAGCGAACCGCGAATCGCCTGTCCAGCCGCCAGTCCAGAGCGCTCGGGATCGCCGTTCTCATAGGCCAGGGCCAGGTCGTAGAGTCCGCGTACGAATGGCGAATCGAGCGCCCCCTCGGACGCGCCATTCAGCCGCAGCCATTCGCGGCACTCGTAATCATTGATCGCATCGAGCCCGCGGGGGTCGGTGAGCAGGCGAAACCGGATCACCCCGATCACGATGGCGATGACCAGATCGATGATCTCCCACTTCACGCGGCTCTCATCGTCGCGCCCGATCAGTTCTTCGAAAGCCTCGCGCACGCTTGCGGAGAATGCGCCAAGAAAGCGCAGGACAACGTTCTCCGGATAGCTGGGTATTGCTCTGAGGATCACCTCCAATAGGGTCGCGGCCTCGATTAGTCCGGCGGCGGTGAACATCAGCCCCTGGTTGAGCAGGCGCATGACGCTCGCGACGACGCGCTCCGGCGACCGATCGTTGGTATGTGCGGCTTCCGGCTGTGCCTCCGGGCGATCGGATTCACTGCTGTGACGGGTGTCCAGTCCCAACAGCAAAGCGCGAACCAGGGCGCCGGTGCGGGCCAGG
Organism: Thiohalocapsa sp.; assembly: GCA_049670525.1. Lineage (GTDB taxonomy): Bacteria > Pseudomonadota > Gammaproteobacteria > Chromatiales > Chromatiaceae > Thiohalocapsa. The sequence goes on from JBATTL010000542.1 coordinate 5,222, forward strand.
TAACTGCTGAGCGTAAAGGGGTTATGGGTTGTCAGAGGGTCACCGGGAAGCCCCTTTCCCGGCGGAAAATAGGAGGTCCAGATTGCCCGGTCGCCTCGCCCGCTGGGATCCGTGATACCGACATAGGACTCCGGAACAAAGGCATCGCGCCAGTCCGAAAAGGCTCGATCGGCGGGGCTGCTCTGTTTCAGTTCGGCGTAGCATTCGCGCATCAGCCGAAAGGCGTTCTCGTAGAACCCGAGCCAAAGATGTAGGCCGTGTTCCTCGATTCGCTGCGCCGGTCCACGGCCCGATGCGCCCTTGCCACCGAGTCGCCATCCGGTCTGGTAGACGGTGACCTTGTACTTGCCGCGATGTTCGGGTCGTGTCAGTTCGAATGCGGTCGAAATTGCCGCGCAGCCGCTGCCCACGATCGCCACCTTGACCCCTCGCTCGCTTGCCATTGCTGCTCCTTAATCGTCATCGAAAGGGATCGCCGGCTGACGCTCATCAGCTGGCTCAGAGCGTCCAACAAGACCAAGGTCGGCAGCGCTGGATTAACGGATCCCGCTCGGCGATGGCGCGTCGGTTCGTGCCAAGGTACATCCGCCTCAATGCTGCTCAGCGGCCCCCGTCGGAGCCGGCTCCATCGAAATCTCCGATTGCCGGTACGGTAATCATCGTGATTCCGTTAAACTCCGTTGCGCGAAAGTATGGCAACTCATTGGCTGCCAGCTGCATTCGCGACGCCGATATCCTACTACAGCGATTGGACGAAGCGTCATACATCGAACCTGGTTCGAACCAGATGGGCACCAGCCTGGGCACCAGCGCCCGAGGCCGCTATTGCGGTGCAGATAGACGGGCGGCGATGCTGTACGCCCGTCCTATTAAAATAATCGGAGAACGCGGATGCGCTGCTCAATGGTCGGTCTCTACGGTGTGGTCTTGCTGAGTGCAGCGGATTGGTGTGCCGCAACGGGCTTTTATGTGCCCCAGCAAACCGCCTATGGGGCGGGGCGGGCAAATGCCGGGAATGTCGCCATGGCACGGGAGGCGAGCACCCTGTTCTTCAACCCCGCCGGTATGACGCAACTCGACGGTGCCGAAGTCCTGGTGGGCGTCAATATCGTCATGCCTTCAGACCGGTTCGAGAATCAGGGCACGACCTTGAGCGCGCCTGCCACAGGGGGCAATCCGTTTTTTGTCCTCGGCGGCAGCGGGCAGAATCCTGGATCGCCGACGCCGGTGGCTAGCCTGTTTTATGCCCGTCCCCTCGGCGCGCGTTGGTGGGCAGGGGTGGGAATCACCTCGCCGTTTGGGCTAAGGCTCGAGTATGACTCCGACTGGTTTGGGCGCTATGACTCCATCGAATCGGAGCTTATCACCCTGGACGTTGCCCCGACCCTCGCCTATCGTCTCTCCAGCAGCGTCTCCGTCGGTGCCGGCCTGAACCTGCAGTATGCCAATACGACGCTGACCAGCGCTCTCCCCAACACCCTGTCACCGAACGCCCTGTCGGCATCGGCGGATGGACGCAGTGAACTGACGGGTGATGCATTCTCTGCGGGCTTCAACATCGGGCTTCTATGGAGCGCCACGCCCGCGACCCGAATCGGCTTGCACTATCGCTCCCGGATGGACCACGACATCGATGGCGAGAGCACCGTTTCGGGGCTCACCGGACCGCTCGCGGGGGCCAACGGCAAGGTGGACATCAGCACCAAGCTCAAATTGCCCGATGTGCTGTCGGTAGGTCTGGCCCAGGAATTGGGTGATCGCACCACCGTCCTCGCGGAGGCGCAGTGGTTCGGCTGGAGCCGTTTTGATGAACTCCGCGTGGAGTACGCGAACGGCGCGCCGGATAGCATAGCGCCCCAGGGCTATCGGGATACCTACACCTTCTCCGCCGGACTGGAACATCGCTGGCGCGACAATCTGACCTTTAGGGCCGGTCTGCAGTACGATCGTACGCCGACGGTGGATCAGTTTCGCAGTACAGCCGTCCCCGATGGCGACCGCATCTGGACCGGGCTGGGCTTCAGCTATAGGCCGCATAAACGCACAGAGTTCACGGTCTCCTACCAGCACGTCTTCATTGATGATCCCGAGATCGATCGCAGCGGCGTCTTCTATGGCGATTCGGTCGCTCAGGGCGAAGTCGTGACTCGCGGTCGGGTGGATGCCTCCGTCGACACCATATCAATCGCGTTCAGATACTCTCTCTAGTCAGCTCGCGGGTGTACTCAGAATCCGGTTCCGTCGCCGACGGTATCGATGCTGCGCCGCGCCGCGCCACCTGCATTCATTGTCGTCGCTACCAAGTGAAAACGCGGCAAGCTGGGGCTCGGAATCGCAATCGCGACCAGTGTCGACTGGATTGCCTTTATCGCCAGCGCGCGCAGGGAAGCTACGCTCAGGACTTACCCAAGCGAACACGATCAGGATTCCGCGCGAGTCTAGGCCATCATTGCCGCCGCCGGCGTCGAAATTGGCGCCGTGACGCCGGAACAAATCGCGTCGTCCGTGCTTGGCGGCCTGATGCGTTTGCGACGCTCGAACCCCATATTGCCAGGTTGTTCTCCAAGACCGAGGCGACGATGCGACCAAAGATTAGAACGACGATCGCGTTTCTCTCCGATCAGCCGCTGCTCGAGACCGCGGACATCGATCGTCTCGCGGACGCGTTCAGCAATCTGTGTCCCCGCTCGGCGCTGGTGCCGACTTGGCGGGGCCGTCGTGGCAATCCGATCGTACTAGCCTGGTCTCATCGCGCTGAGATCCTGGCGGGTGGACGAAATCTAGGCTGCAAGCGGTTGATCCAAACGAACCGCGAACTGGTCTGGCCGTTCGAGATGCAGAACGATCACTGCGTCTTCGATGTCGATTCCACGCAGGACGACCAGCGCCTTCGCTTCCGCCGGGTTGCGAAGGGGGCGGGACAGGCGGCTCTGCCGATCCACGAGCAGGTTTGAGCTCACCCACGCGGACGTCTTTCACATCTGCGTATCCAATCACCGAACTTTCTCAAACCGACAGGCAAGCAAGCGAGATGGCGACAGAAATCTTCGATGTCATCCAACGCATGCGGGCGGGCGACCGTTCGCGGTCGCCACCCTGGTTGAGACCTCCAGATCGGTATCCGCCAAAACCAGCGCTAAGGCCGTGATCGATGAACAGGGTCGCGTTGTGGCAGGCTGGGTCGGAGGCGGTTGCGCTGAATCCGCCATCTGCCAGTAAGGCGTCGACTGCATTGCCTCGGGGCAGACCGCTGTCCTCGAGATCGATCTCGAGGACGAGGTTCTTGGCGCCGGCATGCCCTGTGGCGGGCACATGCGCGTCTACGTGGAGCCGGTCCTGCCCAAACCGCGCCTTTGGATCATGGCCCACGGGCGAGTCTCGGAGTGCCTCTGTGCGATGGGAGACATGCTCGGCCTCGAGGAGACGGTCAACGACCCGCTGGTCGCGACCATGCCCGCTAGCCGAACGCGGCGCGTCTGATCACAGACGATCCAGACTATGCGCAACTCGCGTCCGACGCGGGTGACTATGTCGTCATCGCGACCCAGCACAAGGGTGACCACGAATCCATGCGTCGGGCGCTTGCCTCCGACGCCAATTACATTGCGTTGATCGCGAGCCGGAAGCGGTCGCGCCTGGTGCTCGACTTCCTGCGCCACGAGCTGCCGCGTCGACTTTCCCGCGTTCGATCGGTCTGGCAGCGGGCCGCATCTGCACTATCTCGACAACGCGGCCACAACCCAGCAGCCGCGTTCCGTCATCGACGCAATGACGCATCTTGCCCAGACCGGTGTCGGGCCGGTTCACCGCGGACTCTATCCGCTCGCGGAGCGTGCGTCCGCCGTATACGAAGAGGCTCGCGCGACGGTCGCTCGATTCATCGGGGCACCAGGCTCCGATGAGTTGGTGTTTACGCGCTCCGCGACCGAGGGAATCAATCTGGTCGCCCAAGGTTGGCTGCGGCCGCGGCCCAAGGCTGGGGAGCGGGTGTGGGTGACACGGATGGAGCATCACGCGAATCTGCTCCCCTGGCAACGGGTCTGCCGGGAGCGTGGCGCGGAGTTATGTGTCATCGAGCTCCGCGACGACGGTACGCTGGACCTCGAACGCGCTCCGGACCTATTCTCGGCGAGTACTCGACTGATCGCGCTGACCCAGCGCTATGGGGCCGCTCGTCGCGCCTCGCCGAGACCGAACCACTGCTGCTTGGCGGCGGAATGGTGGACCTGGTGCGGGGAGACGACGCCCTCTGGACCAGCATTCCGGAGCGGTTCGAGCCAGGTTCACCGAATCTCGCGGGTGTCGTCGGGTTTGCAGCTGCCGCGGACTATCTCTCGGCAGTCGGTCTGGACTGCATTGCCGCCCATTCCAATCAACTTGCCCACCAGGCGGCCACGGCCCTGGCGGATGTCCCGGGCCTGCGTCTGCTTCCCCGAGGTGGCGACGCCGCACGCTCGTGCATTGTCTCCTTCAAGATCGATGGCGTGCATCCCCACGATATCGCCCAAATCGCCGCGGAGCTGGTCTTGGTGTTCCTACTGACGGCGGCTTAGTCTTCGATGGTGCTGCTTGGCTGCAACGCAGGCATGCTGCTCGGTTGGTGGGCAGTCATGCCAGATCCGTCTCGCGCGCGTGTCAGTGCGTAATTGATCATCGCCCGACCAAGGCCACGAATACCCAACAACGCAAGTGTTGAAAGCCGGTGTTTCCACGATTAGGGTGAGGTCGCTGGAATGGCTTTCGGCTTGTGAAGGTCCGGATGTCGGGCTGGTCTCGCGTCGGTTTGACAATAACGATGAATGCGTTAGCAGCGATGTGTGAGCAAGGTGTCCGCGTCTTCGCTGTCAGTGCATCGAGAGAGGGGTACGCTTTGAACTGCGCAAAAAGAAGAAGATGCTTATTGGCTCGGTATGTGACCGTGACGACCATCCTTCCATTAAGTTTGCTGTCTGCGGCCGAAGCGATCGGGTCAACGCGACCACCCTGGTTAATGCCCTTTGATGTTGGACAGGACTATCGACCTCCCATCGATCAGCCAGTCGTTTTGAACCCATCCCAGAAACAGATCTATGAATTTGCTTGGGATTCCTTCATTGCACTCAATTGGCCCTATGACGTGGGCGGACCAAGGGGCAAGCCTGACGGGTCAGGATCGCTTGCGCCGATCGTCAACGATACCCGTCAGCCTCCCGTGGTCGTGTGGGAGACGTACATGGCACCGTCTGATGTGTTCGTCGATCCCGATGATTGGGATGTGATCTGGACTTCTCCGGAGTTCATACCGCTCGATACGGGATTTCGAAGGCTAGAACCACCGAGCTACAACGGCCGTTTTGCACCGGGAATCAATCAGCCTTATACCCACGCCAATGTACCGACCGGGCCCGTCGTCGATCAGCATAAGGAGTACCTGCGCTACGAGGTGACGCTGAATCAATCGTACTTCAGCTATATCAAGGAGTTCCGCTATTACAATGCGCACATACAAAGTTGTGCGGTGAAAGCCTATCTTGATTACGCATGGCAGCACGAAGCTGCACCCGACCCGATCGCTGCTCCAACTTCGGATTCTCAGTATTTTCAACCCTTGCCAACCGGTTTGGAGTTCTATCTGGATGGTCTTCCAGATTACGCGCAACAGGGTTTGGTTGAGGTCAAGGCCGCGTGGAAGGTATTGGAGACGTCCGGAGATAATCCCGACATACCTGGCCGTTACTTTCGTCGATACGTGAAGTTCCCGCAGCCGGACGGTAGCTATTCGGAGCGGACTTTGGTCGGCCTCGTTGGCTTGCATTTGCATCGAGTCACGCCCTTCGGGCACCTGCCCTCGACCTTCGAGCAAATCGATAACGTCGAGTTGCGCCGCGAATGGCGTGATCCGCTTCCGTTGCCTCAAACACCAGCACTCAATCCGGGCACAGATCGAAAGGGGTATCGAGCAGATCGGCGAGGCGCGAAGTATCCAAATGGCTATGAAATCGGCGGTGTGACTGGCGAGGCAGGTATCATTCCGGAGCCCTTTTACGCGAACGAACAACTTCCTTCCAAAAATGAGCGCAAGCAAGTGAATGTTTCCCGCGTAACGCCGATCCCGCGGGAAGTGGCCCGTTTGAACCGCAAATACCAATATCGCTTGAAGGATAGCGTGTGGCGCTACTATCAGCTCATTGGCACGCAGAATCTGAACGTCACCGAACGCAACAAACACTTGGGACCCGGCATTCCAGGTGCTCAATTCTCGAATGTCCAGAACCTAGTGAACTCCACGCTCGAGTCGTACACGCAAAAAGGTTTTAGTTGCGCGCGTTGTCACATCAATGCGTTTCCGCTGGGTGTCACCGATTTCCCTCCGTTCGAGTCGCGGTTCAAGGATTTGCATGTGATGAGCTTTCTGTTGCTCAACGCAAAACCGGGGGATGGACCCGATTGGTGTGACGATGCTGTTGTGACGCCCTGATGCATTGGCGATACGCAGGCGTCGTCCCCGTGTCAGCGTATGACGCGCGGCCAGAGGCTGCGCGGGCGCTGATTGCTCATCGAGTTCTGGGCAAGAACCTTATTCGATGATCTCGCGGTGCCAACAGCCTTGGTCATCAACGAGAACTTCCCCGCGATGCTCATGCCATTCGGCCAGCACGTGGCGCGTCGCTGGACGGTTGTCCAGCACGAGTTGGTGATCGGCCCGGCGGTGCGTGTGACCGTGCACCAGACGCTGGACGCGGGCGCGGTGCATGCGCCGCACGACTTCCTTCGGGTTGACGTCCATGATGTCCGGCGTCTTGGACGCCATGGCTTCGCTGCTCTTCCTGCGGTAGTCCGCGGCGATACGTCGGCGTTCGACCAACGGTCGCCACAGGAACAGCCGCTGCACCAGCGGATTACGGACCCGGCGCCGGAAGCGCTGGTAGGGCAGATCGTCGGTGCAGAGCAGGTCGCCGTGCATCAGCAGCAGTGGTTCGCCTCCAAGTTCGAGGCGGGTCGGATCCTGAAGCAATGTGCAGCCGGACGCGCGGGCAAATCGGCGTCCGATCAGGAAATCGCGGTTTCCGTGCATCAGCGCGCAACGGGTTCCACCGTCGGTCAGTGCCCGCAGGCCGTCGATGATGCTGCGGTGCATTGGGGTATCGTCGTCATCGCCGATCCAGGCGTCGAACAGATCGCCGAGTATGAAGAGCCGGGTCGCCCCGGCGGCACGGTCGCCCAGGAACCTCAGAAAGAGCTCGATCGTACGCGAACGCTCCGGCGCCAGATGTAGATCGGAGATGAAGAGACTCGTACCGCGATCCGGCGGTGCCCGGGATGTTGCGAATTGCAGGAGCGCATCCTTGGCCTTCATAGGGCCGGCAGCCAACACGGGCTTGCGATAGCCTGTGGCATTAGCCCTAGCACGCCATCAGAAGCAATCGCCATTCTGCGACGTTGCACTGATTTCCGCTGCCTCGTTGTGTCGGTGTCCGCAACCCAGTACTGCAGCCAGCTCATCAGCCGATGACTTCCGCCTTCTCGATGATTACCTTGTCGACTGGGACGTCCTGGTGGCCCTGATGGCTTCCGGTTTTTACTTCTTTGATGGCATTGACTACATCCATGCCCTCGCTAACCTTGCCGAAGACGCAATAGCCCCAGCCGTCCTGCCCAGGGTAGTCGAGGAAGCTATTGTCGGAGACGTTGATAAAAAACTGTGACGAGGCCGAGTGGGGGTCCATCGTGCGTGCCATGGCGATGGAGCCGTTGACGTTCTTGAGTCCGTTCTTGGCCTCGTTCTCGATGGTTGCGCGGGTGGGTTTCTGAACAAAATCCGTGTTCATGCCTCCGCCTTGGACCATGAAACCTTTGATGACGCGGTGGAACAGCGTGCCATCGTAGTGTCCGTCGCGCACGTATTGTTCGAAGTTTGCACTGGAGATCGGGGCCTTGTCATGGTCGAGTTCGATCATGATGTCGCCGTGATTCGTGGTCAGCTTGATCATCTGTTTTGCTCCTGAGGATGGGGGATTTTCGTCCAGCTGATTCGGGCGTATCGGTGGATGTCTTGCCGCCGACCTGACCAAAGTCTTTCATGCTACGGCTTTCATCGTCCCGGCAAAACCCTTTTCCGAGTCATGTCGTTTTCCCGAGCACCGGCCGTTTGTTAACATCGCGGCGTCCGCACGCTCTCTCTTCCAGCCCGACCCGCAGTCTCATCCATGCTTCAGATCTACAATAGCCTGACCCGCCGTAAGGCGCCGTTTACTCCCATCGAGCCCGGCAAAGTGCGCATGTACGTCTGCGGTATGACGGTCTACGACCTTTGTCACCTTGGTCACGCGCGGGTGTTGGTGGTCTTCGATGTTGTCTATCGCTACCTGAGGCGGGCGGGGTATGACGTTATCTATATCCGCAATATCACGGATATCGACGACAAGATCATCCGACGTGCAGGCGAGAACGGCGAACCTATCGATGCGCTGGCCGGCCGTTTCATCGCTGCCATGCACCAGGACGCGGCCGCGCTAGGCGTCCTGCCTCCGCAGCAGGAGCCTCGGGCCACGGCGCACATCCCCGCGATCTTGTCCATGATCGAGCGCCTGATCGAGAACGGTCATGCCTATGTTGCCGACAACGGCGACCTGTATTTCGCGGTGGCCAGCTTTCCCGCTTACGGCAAGCTGTCGGGCAAGGACCCAAAGGATCTGCGCGCCGGCGCGCGGGTCGATGTTGAGGAGTCAAAACGCGACCCCCTCGACTTCGCTTTATGGAAGTCCGCGAAGCCCGGCGAACCGGCCTGGGAATCCCCCTGGGGTCCAGGGCGCCCCGGCTGGCACATCGAGTGCTCCGCCATGTCGACCTGCTGCCTGGGCAATCATTTCGACATCCACGGTGGCGGTGCCGACTTGCAGTTTCCGCATCACGAGAATGAGATCGCCCAGTCGGAGGGTGCGACCGGAGAGCGCTTCGTCAATGTCTGGATGCACAACGGATTCGTGCGCGTGAACGAGGAGAAAATGTCCAAGTCCCTGGGCAATTTTTTCACCGTACGCGAGATCCTGGAGCGCTATCAGGCGGAAGAGATCCGCTACTTCATCCTCACCAGCCACTATCGCAGCCCGCTCAACTACGACGATGAGCATCTGGACAACGCCCGTGCAGCGCTGACACGTTTGTATACCGCGCTGCGCGGGTTGCCGGCTGTCGAGGTGGAGACGGTATCGGAAGGTGGCGCGCTGTACCGCGAGCGCTTCGAAGCCGCAATGGACGACGACTTCAACACGCCCGAGGCTTTGGCCGTGTTGTTCGATCTAGCCCGAGAGATCAATCGTCTGCGCACCGAAGACGCGTCCGCCGCCGCCACGCTGGGAGCTGATCTGCGCGTCCTGGGCGGTGCGATTGGTCTGCTCGGCCAGGACGCCGAGGCATATCTGCAGGCCGGTTCCGGTTCCGGTTCCGGCGACCAAGACCTATCCGAGTCCGCGATCGATGCGTTGATTCAGCGTCGTGCCGATGCGCGCAAAGACCGAGACTTTGCCGAGGCAGACCGCATCCGCGAGCAGTTGCAGACCGCGGGTATCGTCCTGGAGGATGGCGCCGGGACCACCAGCTGGAGGCGCGCCGGCTGAATCCGGGATCGACCGCCCAGAATGACGGCGCCGGTCCGCGGCGGTCGGTTATTCGTGTGGGGTCGGGCGTCCACCGTTTAGTCGGTGGCGTGGAGCTCTGCGGCTTGCAGTGTGTTTTCCAGCAGACTCGCGATGGTCATGGGTCCGACTCCACCGGGCACTGGCGTGATCCAACCCGCTCGCTCGCGGCAGGCCGCGAAGTCCAGATCGCCGCAGAGCTTGCCTGCTGCGTCGCGGTTCATACCGACGTCGATCACCAGTGCGCCAGGCTTGATCCAGTCCGCCGTAACGAAACGGGCACGGCCGATGGCCACGACCAGAACATCCGCGGCTCGCGCTTTGTTCGCGAGATCCCTGGTGCGGCTATGGCAGACAGTGATCGTGCAGCGTGCCGCCAAGAGTTCAAGTGCCATCGGCCTACCGACGATGTTGGACTGGCCGATCACGACTGCGTCAAGACCCTCCAGCGGCTTGCCCGTTCGCTTAAGCAGCGTCATCACACCCTTCGGCGTGCACGGGCGCAGCAACGGCATCCGCAGGGACAGCCGGCCGACGTTATAGGGATGGAACCCGTCGACGTCCTTGGTGGGCAGAATACGCTCGATCACCGCCTCGTCGTCGATCTGGGGGGGCAGCGGCAGCTGCACTAGGATGCCGTCGATGGACTCATCGGCATTCAGCTGGTCAACGAGAGCCAGGAGCGCGGTCTGCACGGTATCCGCGGGAAGCTCGTGCAACGCCGAATGGAAGCCCGCCTCGGCGCAGGCCTTCCGCTTGTTACGCACATACACCTGCGATGCCGGGTTCTCGCCGACCAGTACCACAGCCAAACCCGGCGCACGCCGCCCCGACGCGCGTCCTGCCTCCACCCGCGCCTTCACCTGCGCGCGGACATCCGCGGCAATCGCCTTTCCGTCGAGGATCTGTGCGCCCATCCAGGTTCTCCCAGGTCGTTGTCTATAAGGAATGCGAAAACCTGGGAATGGTACGCGGGGCCATAACCGTTGCAAGCAGAACCACTCTGCAGTGGACGGAAAGGACGCGGTCTCGGTTGGCTCGGGAGCGTTGACGAAACCAGGCCTGGCATGTACTATTCGCCGCCTTCGGTTCGAGGGAAAGCCGCTGGTCGTTGATCCAGTGGTCCGGCCCGTAATCGGGGTATAGCGCAGTCTGGTAGCGCGCCTGCTTTGGGAGCAGGATGTCGGGGGTTCGAATCCCTCTACCCCGACCAATCGCGACGGCTGCGCACGCAAAGAAAAGCGAGTACGCAGGATGGCGGTCTCGGTCTAGCCGATGGTCGGCATCCGCAGCGCGGGCGTCGAAGTAGAGTCGCCATGCGGCAAATTGAGAGCGCCCGTAGCTCAGCTGGATAGAGCAACGGCCTTCTAAGCCGTGGGTCGCAGGTTCGAGTCCTGCCGGGCGTGCCAAGCAGGACGGACCCAGTGCAGGCTGGACAGCGCATCGCAGCCCGACGGTCGCACGGGGCACGCAACTTTCGCTGGTGGACGTAGCTCAGTCGGTAGAGCGCAGGTTTGTGGTACCTGTGGTCGTGGGTTCGATCCCCATCGTCCACCCCAGTATTTGGCAGCAGCAGCCCGACCAGGTTTTAATTTCAAGTCAAGCGGGCCGTTAGCTCAGCTGGTAGAGCAGGGGACTCTTAATCCCTTGGTCGAAGGTTCGAATCCTTCACGGCCCACCATTTTTCAATGCTTTACGGGCATTTTCCCGCCGCCGCTTTTCGCGGGGGAACCCTTGGGGAACTTTCGGCACACTTTCGACGGTCGCGCGTCCTTGCGGAAGCTGTGCTTAACCCCCTCGCCAACGTCGCCGACCAGGTGCCCCGCACCAGCCAACAGAGCCCGCACCCCCTAAGCG